>JAKJEP010000113.1 GCA_022705365.1 Planctomycetota bacterium
AAAAAAATAAATCCGGCTCCCGTTTGACCATTACCATCCGAACCGCCTCGCTGAAACTGGTCAGCCGTACCGCGGGCTTTTCCCCGCTGTTTCAGGAGGCGAATCTTACCGGCAAGGCCGTAACCGTGCACAATCCCGCCATCGTGATCGAACGGCTGGACGAGTGTGAAAAAAATCGAAAAATGCTGGAAACCATTGGGCTGAGCCAATAGAATTTTCGGAGCCGGATCCGGACGAAGTATGAAAAGAATCTGTATCAGTATCATCCTGCTGTTCACCGCCGCTCTGGCGGGCTGTGTCGAAAGGTTCATTACCGTCACCAGCCGGCCGGAAGGGGCCGCGGTCTGGCTCAATGATGAGGAAGTCGGCTCCACACCGCTGACCGTCCCATTCACCTGGTATGGAGAGTACGAAGTGGTCCTCCGCAAGGAAGGGTACCAGACCATCAAAACCTCCCGCCAGGCGGATGCGCCCCTGTATCAATGGCCGGTTATCGATCTGGCGGCCGAACTGCTGCCCATGAAGCTGGTGGATAAACACCAGTGGGATTTTGATTTGACCGTCCAGCAGCCCGCCGATCCCGTTCAACTGATGGAACGGGCCCGGGAACTGCAAGCCCAGACGCTGGCCGACCCGGACTGATTTTTCGTTATCGGGATTCCCCGCTGCCGCGTTTGGCCTTTTCGATCTCCGTAATCATCGCCCCCTGCCGCCAGATCCGCACCGTGCCTGTGGATTCACTGATGGTAATGGCAATGCTTTTGGTCGCCGCGGTGATGGCTGCCGCGGCCGCGTGCCGGGCCCCCAGGCCCTGCGGCAGATCCTCGGTCAGCAGTTTCGGCAGCAAATACGTTCCCGCCGAGACAATAGTTCCAGTCCCTTTTATCACAAACGCCCCGTCGATCGTCGAAAACTCCTTGAGGGTCTCCCGCATGGCATCATCCAGGACATTGCGTTCATTCTCGGGGTAGCCTTTGAAGGGATTGATAATGTTTTGCTTTGTATGCAGCAATACCTCGGCGGAGTCTCCCAGCACGAAAATCGCCCCGACCGGCTTGCCCTCCCGGCCCTCGGAGGCCAGCTCTAGCGACAGATTGAACACCCGCTCGAACACCGCCCGGCGGATATGCTCCGTAAGCGGCGGCTGATCCACGGTCTGGAACATCTCATATTCCCGGCCAACCTCCATGACCATAATCGTATCGAGCTTGCCCTTTTCCAGGCCCGTCAGAAACACAAACCGGTCGCCCGGGGCAATATACCGGTTCGAAAAGCTCAGCATGGCCGCAATCTTGATCTGACCCATCCGCGTCAAATTTACGGGCGGTATCCGAACCACTTTTTTACTGATCAGCAGGGCTTTCTCATTCGCCTCCTCCGCCCGCGCCACCAGAATAATCTCCGGCTGTTCCTGCACAACCAGCGATTTCCAATCCGCATCCTCTTCCAGGCAATCCACATACAAGAGAAGATAATTCAGCCCGGTTTGCCGGGCAATCTCCAGAGCCGCCCGCAGCATGACCTGATTGGCCGAGAGCTTTTCCGCCGGGCCTTTCCCCGGTTCTTCCTTCTTTTCCGTCTTGATTTTCCGGGCCATACCGCACTCTTTGTGTTATTTCAGATTTTCCATATACCAGCGGATCGCCTTCTGAATCCCTTCCTCAAACGAAACCAGCGGCTCATACCCGATCGTTTTTCGTGCCCGGCTGATATCCGCCAGCGAATGCTTGATGTCCCCCGGGCGCGGCGCGGTATATTTCGGCTGGATATGCTCCTTGCCCATCAGCTTCTGAATCGCCTGCACCACCGTATTGACCGTTACGGCATTGGCCGTCGAAATATTCATCGCCTCGCCATGCGTTTTGGCGGCGTTGGCCGCCTTCCAGTTCGCCTGCATCACATTCTCAATATAGGTAAAGCCGCGTGACTGTTCCCCGTCGTCGAAAATCGTCGGCGACTGATTCCGCAGCAAGGCTGAGACAAACAGCGGAATCGCCGCCGCGTACTGGCTGGCCGGGTCCTGCCGCGGACCAAACACATTGTAATATCGCAGACAGACGGTCTCCAGACCATACGTCTCATAGAACGTCCGGCAATAAATCTCCCCAATCGCCTTGCTCGCCCCATACGGACTGATCGGCGCCAGCGGCAGCCCTTCATGCTGCGGCAGCACCTCGCTCTGCCCATAGACCGATGAACTGGAAGCGAACACAAACCGCCGGGCCTTCGCCTCCCGCGCCGCCATCAGCATATTGAAAATCCCGTTGACATTCACATCGTTCGTGGTCGCCGGGTCCTTGATCGACCGCGGCACGCTCCCCAGCGCCGCCAGATGATAAATCACCTCCGCCCCCCGGACCGCTTTCCGAACTGTATCCATATCCCGGATATCCCCCTCGATCACCTCGATCCGGCCCTTGACCTCCGTCAGATTTTCCCGCCTGCCGGTCTCAAAATTATCCAGTACCCGCACCTGCTGCCCCTTTTCCAGCAGAAAACACACCATATTGCTTCCGATAAAACCGCCGCCGCCGGTGATTACTGATAGACCCATATCCGATTTTACCTCATTTATACGTTTTTAATCGAGTTTGGACACACTATCCATTATATCGTCCATACCAAAAAAGTATCGGCAATTATAGGTCGTAACTTGGGCAATTTCTTCCAGGCTCACCCCCCGCAATTCCGCCAGCTTCGCCGCCGTATGCACCAGCAGCGCCGGTTCATTCGGCCTGACATTCCGCTTCGGCTCCGGACTGAGATACGGGCAGTCCGTCTCCAGCAGCACCCGGTCCAGCGGCACATAACCAGCCACCGCCTGAATCAGCTCTGCCTTGCGAAACGTGATCGTCCCCGTGAACGAAAAAAAACACCCCAAATCCAGCACCGCCCGCGCCTCACTCCGATTCCCGCCGAAACAGTGAAACACGACCGGATTTTCCGCATTCCGCCGGTTCTTCAGGATCGCCAGGCCATCCGCAAACGCCTCCCGGCAGTGAACCACCGCCGGCTTACCCAGTTCGCCCGCCAGTTCCAACTGTTCCTCAAATCGTTGCTGCTGGGCAGGCCGCTTCGAAAAATCATAATGATAATCCAGCCCCATCTCCCCAATCGCCAAAACACACGGCGCTGCCGCCAGCTTCCGCAGCTCCTCCAGATATCCCTTCTCCGCTGCGTCCGCCTCATGCGGATGAATCCCCACCGTACAATACATATTCGCAAATTCGCCGCATAATTCGATCCCCCGCCTGCCGCGACCGCTCCAGTACCTCCCCCAGCCTTCCCTGATACGACTCATAGGTTAGATGAGTATGGCTGTCTATAAATTGCATTGGGCTTAAAACCGAGGGGTAAAAATATTCCGTTCATGCCGCACAACCGGCTTCTGCCCTTCCGGGGTAATGATAATCACCGCATCGAACCGGCAGGGATACTCATGCAACTGATGGGTTTGGATAAACTGCCGGGCTGCCGCCGCCATATGCCGCTGCTTAGCATAATGCACCAGGCACTCCCCTGCCACAAAGTCCTCACTCTGTCGCGTCTTTACCTCCACAAACACAATGGTCCGTCCCTCCCGCATAATTAAATCGATCTCCCCCTCACCGATCAAGTAATTGCTTTCAATATGCTTATACCCCTGCCGCGTCAGATATTTCCGCGCCAGCTTCTCGCCTTCCCGCCCCAGCTTCTGCCTGTGATTCTCTTTACTCACCCGCATAATTCCCCATATAAGACGCCAGCGTCAAAAGCTCGTCGTCCCCTTGTTATTGGGACGCCAGAGCTGCTTTTGGAAGTAAATATTGACTTTTGGCGGTTCCGTCATATAATCCCGCGGTCTGACCACAGGATTATATTTTACCATACCGCCAGCGAACTGCCGGCGGCCTGACCACAGAAGAATCAAAAGGGCGGCGCCTTTCCGCCCATGGCGGAAGAAAAGACGGCTTACGATTACTTGTCGCTGCCAACCCACTTTTCCCGCAGCCGCACCGCTTTACCGGACCGGTTCCGCAAGAAATACAGCTTGCTCCGCCGGGTATGACCGGACCGCTTGACATCCACGCCCATGATATTCGGGCCGTGCAGCGGGAAGACTCGTTCCACGCCTTCGTTATTCACGATCCGGCGCACCGTGAACTTCGCATTGATCCCGCTGCCTTTGCGGGCGATCACGGTCCCATTGAATATCTGAACCCGCTCCTTGTCGCCTTCTTTGATCTTCACATGCACATCCACGGTATCTCCGATTTTGAACGCCGGGACTTCCTTTTTCAGATGCGCTGCCTCCACTTTTTCCAGTATACTATTTCTCATAACTAACTCCTGCGCTTATGGCTTTTCCTCTAGTTTATTTTCCTTATATAAATCCGGGCGTTTCCGGCGGGTCCGTTCCCGCGACTCCTGTAAACGCCACTTTCTGATTGCTTCATGATGGCCGGACACCAGCACCTCCGGCACCTTCCAGCCGCGAAAATCCGCCGGCCGCGTATAGTGCGGATACTCCAGCAGATCATTGCGAAACGACTCTTCCTCAATCGATTCGGCAGCGCCTAACACACCCGGCAGCAGCCGCACCACCGCGTCCACCACCGCCATCGCCGGCACCTCACCGCCGGTCAGGACAAAATCGCCCAGCGAAATCTCGCGGCTCACCAGATGCTCCCGGATCCGCTCGTCGAATCCTTCGTAGTGCCCGGCGATGAGGATGATCCGTTTTTTTCCAGCCAGCTCGCCGGCTATCTGCTGTGTGAACCGCTGGCCCTGCGGGCACAGCAGAATCACTTCATCCGCCGGTTCACCCTGCTGCTGGAGGTCCTCGACCGCCGCAAACAGCGGGCCGCACATCAGCACCATCCCGGCCCCGCCGCCATATGGTTTGTCATCCACGCTGCGATGCTTATCCGTCGCGTAATCGCGAATATTCGTCAGCACAATCTCGACCAGGCCCTGATCCCAGGCCCGCTTGAGGATCGACTGTCCGAACACCGCTCCAAACATCTCCGGAAAGAGTGTCAGCAGATCGATTCGCATGGCTGATTACTGGGCGGCGATGCCCTTCTTCTTCAGAATGGCCTGCACGGTTTCGCTCGTCGCGGCACCCTGGCTCAGCCAGTAGCGGATCCGCTCCTCGTTCAGTTTGAGCTGTTTGTCGCCCTCGGGCGCCAGCGGATCATAAAAGCCCAGTTCCTCAATCACCCGGCCGTCCCGGGGAGTGTGGGTATCCATGGCGTTTATCCGGTAAAACGGACGATGCCGCCGGCCCATTCTTTTCAGCCTGAGTTTTACCACTGATTCGGTTCTCCTTAAAAATTACTACTTTCGTTACGCTTTCTTGCAAGCTAACACATAACCATTTATAAATATGCCCACGGTTCCACAATCCGCCTGGGCTTTCTTCGCAATCTCCTGGATCTGCTCACCGGTCAGATCTTCCGGATGGTGCTTCTGTTCCTCTGTCATCACGGCCACCGCGTTCTGCAAATCGCGATACTCTTCTTCGCTGGGCGAGGCCAGCAGCGCCAGCTCCGCCGTCCCCCGCACATCCCGGAACTGGCGGCGATACCGCTGCCCGAAGGCACTGTTGACAAACGTGCCGACATAGTCCAGATATTCTTCCAGGTTCGCAAATTTCACCATCACCTACCGTCGCCGGTTCTTCTTCTTGCGATCCACCCGCTTGCGGTGGGATCGCTGCTTGATTTTTAATCCCGGCATCTTGCCGCTCATCAGGTCCATATTGCCCATCTGCTTCAGAGCCTTCATCCGGCCCATCATCCCCAGCCCGCTGAACGCCTTCATCATCTGCCGCGTCTGATTGAACGTCTTCACCAGGCCCGAGACATCCATCGGCTCGGTCCCGCTGCCCCGCGCGATCCGCCGCCGCCGCGAGGCGTCGATGATATCCGGGTCGCGACGCTCCTTCTGGGTCATCGAATGCACAATCGCCTCGATCCGGCTGATTTCCTTATCCTCAATCTGCATCCCCGCCAGTTGGCTGCCCAGCCCCGGCACCAGCTTCATAATATCCTTCATCCCCCCCATCTTCTTCATCGCCTGCATCTGCTTGAGAAAATCGTCAAAGGTAAAGGAGCCTTTGGCCATCTTCTCCTGCATCTTGATCGCTTCTTCCTGGGAAAACTGCTCCTGGGCCTTTTCCACCAGGCTCACCACGTCCCCCATCCCCAGAATCCGGCTGGCCATCCGCTCCGGGTGAAATTCTTCCAGGTTGTCCAGCTTCTCGCCAATCCCGATAAACTTGATCGGCTTGCCCGTCACCGCCTTCACCGACAGCGCCGCCCCGCCCCGGGCATCGCCGTCCAGCTTGGTCAGGATCACCCCGTCCAGCTCCAGCTTCTCGTTAAATTCCTTGGCGCTGTTCACCGCGTCCTGCCCGGTCATCGAATCGCAGACCAGATAAATCTGGTGCGGCGTCACCGTATCGCAGACCCGGGTCAGTTCGTTCATCATCTCCACATCAATATGCAGCCGGCCGGCGGTATCCAGGATCACCACATCCTGGCCGCTCTTGCGGGCCTGATTCACCCCATGCTGGGCCACCGCCACCCCGTTTTTGCTGTCTTCGCTATAGACCGGGATATTCAACTGCTGCCCCAGCGTCTTTAACTGATCGATCGCCGCCGGTCTCTGCAAGTCATCCGCCACCAGCAGCGGCCGCTTGCCCCGCTTGACCAGCAGTTTCGCCAGCTTGGCCGCCGTGGTCGTCTTGCCGCTGCCCTGCAGGCCCGCCAGCATTATCACCGTCGGACCCGGCGAGACATAATAAATCTTGCTGTCCACCGGCCCCATCAGGTTTGTCAGCTCATCATGCACAATCTTCACCATCAACTGGCTGGGATGCAGGCTCTTGATGACTTCCGCCCCCAGGGCCTTCTGCACCACCGATTCGCAGAAATCCTTGACGACCTTAAAATTAACGTCCGCCTCCAGCAGCGCGGTGCGCACCTGCCGCATCGCTTCCTGGATATTGCTCTCCGAAATCCGGCCGCGTCCGCTGAGGCTGCGGAAAACATCATTAAATTTATTCGTCAGTGCATCAAACAAACTAACATTACCTCATGTGCGCCCTTCCGAACGCCATGTTTCATAGGTACTTATCATCATGTAACTTACATCACACGACTACCATAAATAGAACCCAATAGTATAGCCATACACCCCTCTTCATGCAAGCCCAAAATCCCGCCTCTGCCAACTTTTCGCGATCTGCTGCTTTCCTGATTCATGGTTGATCCGCCTATTTCAAAATGCGGGGGAAATAAGGATCACGCAAGTATCCCCCGGCAGTATTTGCACGGGCAACAAAGGAGATTATTTGTCATAAATCATTTTATTATAAATACTTATAGAATATTATTATGGTATGGGTCTTTATAACCCAGATACTTGGGTCATAATTCCATCCGGCGGGATCAAGGGATCTTCCAAGTGGATAAAATCCCATAAACGTTTGGCATATTTCGCTTTCTGCCCGATAAAAGGGGTATGGCGCAAGGAAGACGTAAAAAAGGTTCTTACTCCAGCATCTGGCTGCTGCTGTCGCCAAAGGTGCGGAGGCGGCTAACGATAGCGGTGGTCCTCATAATCCTGTTGCTGGCAGCGGCGGACCGGCTGGGGTATTGGAAGGTCTATCCGCAGGGAGATCAGGCCCGCTACCATCAGAAAACCTTTCGGGTGGTACAGGTGCTGGATGGCGATACCTTCGATCTGGAGGTTCCCGACGGCAAACATCCTTATACCCGTGTTCGTTTGTGGGGGGTGGATACGCCGGAGACAGAACATTCGCAGAGGGGGCAGATGTATTTCGGGCCGGAGGCATCGGCCTTTACGCGGGAAATGGCACTGGGGCAGAAGGTGACCGTTACGCTGGAGCCGAACCGGAAAGCCAGAGATAAATACCAGCGTCTGCTGGCGTATATTTACCTGCCGGACGGCAGGATGCTGAATGAGGAACTGATACGCTGGGGGTATGGTTATGCAGACACGCGATTTGAGCATGTCTTAATGAGCCGGTTTCGGGAGCTGGAAAAGGATGCCCGCCGGGAGAAACGGGGCCTGTGGGCGGGGGTGCAGCCGGAGCAAATGCCGGGGTGGTATAACCAGCGGAATGAAGCAAAATGACCGGCTTTAGCAATGCGGAATTGTAAAGTTGTTATTTGTAAGAGGTAATGCCGTTCAGTAATCTTTTTTTTATTCGGCTGGGTATAATCCAGCAGGATGAAAAGATACTTTTTTGTTGAAAAATTGGCGTAGATATGAGATAATGTCATTACTTGAGGTGAGAAACGATAAAACATGCCTGAATCAGTCCTGCCTGATACAAAAACCAAGCAGTCATTCCGGGGGACAAGGAGATTTTACATGTCCAGACAGATGTTATTCTTATCGGTTATCAGTTTTTTAATGGCTGTCAGCGGTCCGGCCAGCTTGAGCGGCGACTGGGATGTGGAAGCGGATTTTTCGGTTACGGCCGGTAATCCGAACGGAGCATGGAGTTATGGCTCTGCGACGAATCTGGCTATACCATATACATTAACCTTATATGACAATGGATTCGTCAACAGTGGAGATCTGCAGGGATTGGAGTTGTGGCGAACGGGGAGTATATCGGATCCGGTGAATACCCATAATCCCACGGATGCGGCGATAAGCCCCAGTTTCGGAGCGGTCTGGCCGGCACATAGCGCGGCATTTCATCCGGGGCCTAACGGTGAATACAGTATCTACCGGTGGACGGCGGCGGCGACCGGTTTTTATAACGTATCTGCCCTGTTTTCCGAAGGGCATCCCAACAAAACCACAACGGATGTGCATATTCTGGTGAACGGCTCAGCGGCGGAGGGATATGAACTTTTCGCCGGCGATATCGACGCCCAGACCAATGGCAATGAGGATACCGAGAGCTATTCCGGGCTGGTGTTTCTCCAGGCTGGCGATACCGTTGATTTTGCCGTCGGTTATGGCAATGGTTCCCATAACAGTGATACAACCCTGATCGATGCGACTATCACGCAGTGGGCGGGGGAACCGTTGCTCTGGCTGAAGGCGGGCGAGGGGGTAACCACGAATGGAGGCGGAGTGGCCCTCTGGCAGGATCAGTCGGGGCACACTAACCATGCAGTCCGCCAGTTCGGCAATCCGCAGGCAGCTACTGCAACGTTTCCCAACGGGGAATTCCCGGTGATTCGGTTTGACGGGGATGACGGATTTTATCTGGCGGGCGCGGCGGCGCTGCGGCTGAGTACATTGAGCATTTATGTGGTCGGCAGTATAAAAGAAGGATCGCAAGGCCAGGTATTTTTGAGTAACTATACAGATGTGCAGGGATTCGTGCTGGGGATGAGTGATACGAACGCACAAACGGTGAAATGGTTCACGGCTGCGCCGGGAGATCCGCTGGATAACGAAACAACTCTCAAGGCAGATAATCCCTATTTAATCACGGCGGTGCAGGATGGCAACAGTTCCACCAAG
>JAKJEP010000114.1 GCA_022705365.1 Planctomycetota bacterium
CCCGTTTCAGCGGCGAGGTCCGCAGCAGCAGTTCGCGGGCCAGGAGGGCCGGCGTGACACCCTGGAAAAAATGGCCGAACCGGTCGTAATGATTGCGGCTGAGATGATAGGTATCGCGCAGCCAGTTGAACAGGGGCATCTCGGCATAGGTATAATGGCCGCCGATAATCAGGATAATCGAGAAGAACCAGATCAAGACATAGGTTACGCTGGTCAGCCGGAACCGCCGATACGTTGCCAGCAGAATCGCTGTTCCCACCACCGCGGGAGTCACCTCCATCACCCAGGTATCCCACTGGCGGGGATGAATCATGGACCAGAGGAAAACCGCTGCCAGTGAGAGTAATAAAAACAGATGCAGCGGTTTTGCCGAATTTCGTTTATCCATAGCCTGCCTTTCACTATTCCGGTATTTCCAATGCGTCCGGGATAGCTTACCAAGTTATTGACCTGGCGGCAAGCGGCATTACCCGCCGACTATTTCTACCTTAAAGAAGCCGTCTGTCTGGGCGGGTTCCTTGCCGATTTTAAAGGGTTTGATTTCCGTTACCGCGAAAATGCCGTAATCAAAGGTGGGGTTGGGATCTTTGCTGGCGAATACCACTTTGGAAATCGAACCGAAATCGGCTGCTTGTCCCGCATCCGGCAAGCCGATGGTATCGGGGGATTCCGGCAGGTACCCGGCGGAGATGAAACTGCGGGCGAACTGGCCCTTGGCGGCACTCACCGACTTGATATTGCCGCCCTGGAGCAGGTCATCCGCACCGCCGAACGTGCCGTCCATGCCGATATCATAGCCGCCCAGAATATACGAATCGAGGATATTCCCCTTGAGAGTTACTTTTCCTATCTCGGCGGCGCTGAGGATCGCACCGTCCAGGTTAATCGCGGAGACCGAGCCAATCGTTGCCGCCCGCACATTGCCGGTAATATCGCCGGCTTTGACCGCGATTTTCTTAATAAGGTTATCGGCCACCAGTTTACCGGCTAGGGTGTCATAGGTTGATACCGCCAGTAAATCCCCATGTAGGGCGGTGATTTTTGCGTCGGCACCAATGCCACCGGCTTTGCTGGCGATCTTCTTAATAAAGGTTGCGGATTCTATGTTCCCATTTATATTGCCATAAACGGAAAGGCTGCCGATTTCTCCCGTCTGGCTGGTGACATCTCCGTATAATCCGCCCATCTTGCTGGCAACGGTCTTGATAAAGGTGGCGGAGGTGATATTGCCGGTAATGTCAGCATAGGCATATACCGTGGCAATCTCGCCGGTCTGGCTGGTGACATCCGCCCCCAGATCGCCCTGTTTAACCTTGACTGTCTTAATCACATCCGCCGTCAGCGAACCACCGGCAAACGTATTCACCTGGAAGGACTTAACGGTACCGGCCATAGCAATGGTTACATTCTGGCCCAGACTATTCGCCGTCAGGCTGCGGGACTGACTATCTGGACACCGTCGTTGATGTTATTCAAAACCAGCGTACTCAGCGATTGGGTCAACTGGATATTTCCCGTCAAATCCACCCGCTTGGCGGACAATTTACCCAGCGACTCGCCGGTTACCCCGCCCAGCGTTGTTTCTCCCTCTCCCTTCACCGTAAAGCTGATGGCGGTCTTGGTGCTGCTCTCCGTCAAATCAATTAATTGCAGCGAAACTGCTTCTTCGCCGCCAATCACAATCGTCTTGCCGGATACCGCAACGGTGCCATACGTCCCTTCCAGATGCAGATTGGCAGTACCGCTGCTGATCTTGAGAGCCACCTGGCGCTGGCCGCCGTCCACGTATTTAACCGTCTGATTGGCCGCCGTGACAAACAATTCCGCTTCCGCCTGAGCCGCCGGCCCCCAGTCCAACTGGTCGTCCTGAGCCCGTGCGAATACGGTATTGGTACCCCAGGCGAAGCCGCTCAAAGTGCCGGTCCAGCCCCACCCGTCCCCGCTGCTGCTATCGGTTGCCAGCAGCGTATCGGTATCCGGCTCCAAAATCCCGTTTTGGTTGATATCCAGATAAAATGCCACGGCGGCTACGGTGCCGTCGGCATCCTGTGCCCCGTTTGCCGTCAGGGTGATTTCCCCGCTCATGACATTCAGATTACTTACGGTGACACTCCCCACGGTCGGCGGCTGATTGGGTGTTTCTTCCACCACAACCACGGTACTGACGGTATTGCTGTAAGCGGAATCCTCATCCTGCGCCCGGGCCAGCAGGGTATTGCTGCCGAGAACGAATTCATCGGTCGGGCCGGTCCAGGTCCAGCCGCCGGCGGCATCATCATCATTCCCTAATAAAATATCGGTTCCCACGTCAATCTGGCTGTTGGCGTTGGCATCCCGGTAAAATTCCACCAGGGCCACGCTGCCGTCGCTGTCGGTGACATTATTGGCAGTAATGGTAATCACCGTCCCCAGAGTCACCGGGCTGTCGCTGACGCTGAGTGAGCCGATGGCTGGGGCGGCATTAGGCAGTTGCACCACGCCGGTGGTGGCTGCTATGCTGCTGGTGAAGCCGGCGTCATCGGTAACGCGGGCGTAATAGGTGATAGTCCCGGTGGGGAAACCGGCGGTCGAACCGGTCCAGGTCCAGCCGCCGGCACTGCTGCTATCGGATCCCAGCAATACATCGCCGCCGACCGCCTGACGGTAAAACTCCACCTTCGCTACCTGGTAATCATCCGCTACGCCGTTGGCCGTCAAAGTTAAATTAGACCCCTGCACGACCGGATCGGGGCTGTCGCTCAGCGACGTTATCGTCGGCGCATCATCCAGCGGATTCCCTGCCTCCCAGTTTATTGGATCATTGCCATAGGCATCGTTGTCTTTTCGAACCAGCGCCATCCCGCTGCCGTCCGGCTCCGTCGGCCACGGCGCGGCATCATTATAATTCACCCGGTCCTGCAAAATATAATACTGAACACCTTCCACCTTATCGCCGGCCTTGGATAGTTCCACATCTTCGCCGCCATTAGCCAGGCTACCCGTAAACGGCCCAAGTACCTGTATGCCGGGTATCGCTCCATACGCCACCGTAAACGCTGCCGTATCTTTGGCGATTATGAGGGAGCCATAGGCCGGTATGGTGGTACCCAGGGAAAACGTGAATTCAATGCCGTCCGTGAAACTCCAGGGTAAGGTAATATCCGAACCTGCCGGATTGGCAAGGGTAATGTCCTTTACGGTATCCTGTAAAGTGACCGGCAAGCCGGTAATGTTGGTCAGTTTGATATATTCCTCCATATCCAGGTCACTGGTTGGATTATACATGATCTCGCTGATGACAATCGGACCGATTTTCGGGTCCGAATTTGCACTTGAAGGCGTCGGATCCTGCATTGCCACAAAATCATCCCCGCCGGTACTTTTTACATAAGTTCCGAAGGAAGTTTCCGACTCCGAAGCTCGAAAAGATTGATAATCGACATAACTGATAATGTCATCCCCCGCCGCTTCGACCAGGTAAACCTCTTCGCCGTTTTCACTGAGACCGAAGCCAGTCAGGCCAGTACCGAAATGCTGATCCTGATTCAAGACCAGGTACCCATGGGCCGGGATAAACGTGTCGTTATCTATTTTATATTTGGTTAAGTTCTTGCCGTTATCGGATAGATACCAGCCTCCGATATTGACCGCCTGAGCGGTAGTATTATAGAATTCGACCCAGTCGCCCGTTTGGGTATCGGTATGGGCCATAATCTCGTTAATAATAATTGAAGTCTGATACGAATCTCCTGCCCCGGGGGTTCCGTTATAAGACTCGCTGGGCCGCCAGCCGCCGTCATCATCCCAGTCATCCAGATCCGTACTGGCAGCGTCCCGGATCGTTAGTGAAAATCCCGAGCCATCCGTAATCGTGTACCAGTCATCGTTATAATCAAACTCCTGCACTACATCCACACCGGATTTCAGGGTAATTACTTCTCCGCCATTATCCAGATCCCCGGTATATACTCCGGCAATCTGGCCTGCCAGTCCGGCTCCATATCGGGCGGTAAATGCCGCCTGATTCCGAACCACCAGCACATACTCCCCGGGATCCAGCGAGGTCACATTACTGCCGGAAAAATCGAATATAATCCCTTCCCCAACTACTTCGGCAAAGGTAACTCCCGTCAGATCCAGCACCGACGCACCGGTATTCATCAATTCGATATACTCAAATAAATCATTATCGGCATACCCTGAGTCTATTTCCGTCGGGGTTGGATCGGCGGGATTATACATGATCTCCGTTACCCGCAGATTATCCATGACCGAGAGCAGCAGGCGGGACTCCAGCGGCTCCAGGCGAAGGGAGGAATTGCGATTCGCGGCATATTGTTGATATTTATGTTTGAGCAGGCGGTGGATACGTTTCATAATAGACCTCTACTAACATGATGACATCAAGCCATCTCTCCGGATTTAAAAACATCAATAACACTGCCCCGACCAGTTATACCTTTTCTATGAAATCCCCTTTTACTGTTTGTTGAGCGGCTCTTAGCTGGTGATACATCTTGCAATAGCATCCTGTTCCTTTTACGCCAAAACCGGCAGGAAGGTTTCGGTTTTGCTGGCTTTTCTCACTTCCTTCCGGTGTTTTTTCGCTACTGCCTCACTCTTCTCTTATTATTATATCAAAACCTCTCTGGAGTTCAACGTTTATTCCCTGCATTAACATATATCTTTATGATATAAATACTTAGAATCATTCATCTTGTTTTTCCTTCCTGAAATCCAACGTTTTTCGATTTCTTCCAGTGTTTTTCCTTTGGTTTCCGGTACGCAGAACCCGACAAACAGGAACAATACCACGCACAACAGGCCATAAATCCAGAACGGGAAGGCGTTATGGAATCGTTCCACCAGCCATTTGTTTTCCTGCATCATGGGGAAGGTTTGCGATACGAAATAGTTGGCAACCCATAAACACAAGGTGGCAATCGCCATGGCCCGGCCGCGGATTTTGGTCGGGAAGATTTCTGAGAGAATGACCCAGGTGACGGGGCCGACGGAAAGGGCGAAGCTGGCGATATAGCCCAGCATAAAGATCAGGACCCATAGGCCCACCGCCTGATAGTAGGCGGAGAGTCCCATGGCCAGCAGGGAAATTCCCATGCCGGCCGAACCGATGAGCATGAGGGGCTTGCGGCCCAGTTTGTCCACCGACCAGATGGCAATAATGGTAAAGAGCAGATTGACCGAACCGACGATTACCGTCTCCAGCAGAGCGGCGTTGGTTCCGGAGCCGAGCTTTTTAAAGATTTCGGGTGCGTAGTAGAGGAAGACATTAATGCCGGTGACCTGCTGCAAAACGGCCAGTACTACGCCGATGACCAGGATGATGCGCATACCGGGATGGAATAGCTGCTTGAGAGAACCGCTTTCCTGGGCAAGGGCCTCTTCGATGGCCGCCAGTTCCATCTGGGCATGCTGGCTGCCGCCCACCCGGGCAAGAATTTTCAGGGCTTCGCCGGCCCGCTTCTGCCTGGTCAGCCAGCGGGGACTTTCCGGCACGAAGAACAGAAACACCAGCAGTAAAAAGGCCGGCAGCGCCTCCGAACCGAACATCCACCGCCAGCCGTACTGCACGTTCCACTCTTCCGTACCCTGCCCGGCGATGAAGTAATTGACAAAATATACCACCAGCATCCCGGTTACGATGGCGAACTGATTAATCGATACCATCCGGCCGCGAATCCGGGCCGGCGATATTTCCGCGATATACATGGGCGAGGTCATCGAGGCCGCTCCTACCCCAATCCCGCCGACAATGCGATAAATAATGAATTCCAGCAGATTTCTGGGCAGGGCCGTACCGAGGGCGGAAATCAAAAACAGCACCGCCGCCAGGATCAGTACCTTTTTGCGGCCCAGCCAGTCGCTGAGCAGGCCCGCCACCAGCACGCCCAGGACACAGCCAACCAGGGCACTGGAGGCTGCCCAGCCTTTGGCCGCCGGGTCCAGTTGGTACCGGGTCTCCAAAAAACCGATTGCACCGGATATCACGGCCGTATCGTAGCCGAACAGCAGGCCACCTAATGCGGCTACAAGGGTAATTAGGGAGAGATACAACAAACTGCCCTGTTCTTCGGTATCTGCCAATACCTTGCAATCTGTCATTGTATTCACGAGTTTGTCTCCGATACAAAATTAATCTTATACCTGTTGGAAGATAGAAGAATGGTGGGTTGAGAATCCACCCTACGCTGCTTATTTTGCCGGTAAATGTCCCACCGCCTCCAGCATGGCCACCACATTCTCCGCCGGGGTTTTGCACTGGATGTTATGGATCGCCGCAAACACAAAACCGTGATACTTGCTGAAGATCTTCACCCGTTCCCGGACCTGCTGTTTCACTTCTTCGGCCGTACCGAACGGCAGCACCTTTTGCGTATCCACCCCGCCGCCCCAGAACACGATCTTCCGGCCGTATTTTTCTACCAACTGCTGCGGATCCATCCCGGTGGCGGAACACTGCACCGGATTGAGGATATCGAAGCCCGCCTCTGCGAATTCCCCGATCAGCGGTTCGCACGCCCCGCAGCAGTGTTTCATGGTTTTCCAGGCGGTGTTGGCATGAACCCAGTCGTTCATTTTTTTATGGTAGGGTTTATAGAGTTCCCGGTAGGTGTCCGGGCTGCAGAACAGCGAGGTCTGGGTTGCCAGATCCGTCCCATCCATCCAGATAATCTGAATTTTATTGCCTACCGCCTGGTACAGCCGCTTGAGATTCTCCACCGCGATATCCGACTGACGACTGAACACCTCTATCAGATACCCGCGCCGGGCCGCCGTGCTGATATACCACTCTTCGATATCCCGAATCCCCTTGGTATGCTTCATTCCGACCGCCGGCACCATGGCAATATCCCCTAGCGCTGTTCCCGGCCCGCCGGTGGCAATTGCCAGGTCGGTATTGCGGTACAGTGCGTCCGCCTCCTTTTCATAATAACGCAGCGTTCCTTCGCCCAGGGGATGAAACTCTTCCAGATTATCCTGGGGATTCAGCTTCGATTCGTCAATCGGCTCCTGCCGGATAATCGCATCAAAATAAAATCCGCCTTTGGGCATCCGTCCGCTGGGCGGCACCGAATGATCCCCCTGCGGATACATCAGAATATCCCCATTCGGTTCAGGAGTGGTATTGAATTTGCCCGGCACCAGTACATCCGTCCCATCGAAGGTCCGCCAGGGTTTCCAGTCGGCATTGGAAAAACCGAACATATTCTTCGGGCCGAATAACACCGCAACGTCGGTCCCGACGGCCGACTGCAAATCCGGGGCGATTTCTCCCAGCATCTGGTACATCTCGCTGACCTTCACGGGTCCTTCTTTCAATCCCAGCCGCCGCCGCAACTGGGCTACCACGCTGACATGCGCTCCGGTAAACGCGGTACCGCCCAAATCGAGCGGGACGCGGTCCACGGATTGATGATTTATGGCCTTTACAACTCGTTCTCTGCCGGTCATTTGATTTTTCATACTCATGATTAAACCTTTCCTTCTATTGCCTCAATTTTGCATTTTCATCTTTACCTTTTATAACGAACCTCGCAAAATCAGCGAAGTGGGATTGATAATCTGGGTAGTTTTCCGTTCCAGAATGTGTTCCGCACCCTTCCGGCCCAGCTCCGCAAAATCCGTCGAAATCACGGTAACCCCATCCCCGACCACCTCTTTCAGGGGGGTGTCGTTATAGGAAATAATCCCTACATCCTGCCCTACCGCCAAGCGATGCTCCTTGCAGAGCTTCAGGATATACACCAGGTCCAGATCGTGGATCACCAGATACGCCTCCTCTGCCTTTACCTTCCGCCCGATTACCTTATTTATAACCGCATGCTTGATCTTGTGCTTACAGCAAAATCGCTCAAAGGCGTCAATGATCTCCGCCGGATTATGGCTGGGTTTGGGAAAGACCAGGATAAACTTTTTGTAACGCTGAATCCGATCCAGCCCCGACTCCAGGCAGGCAAACACCGACTGGTCAAAATCCTGCGATACATACGGGTAGTTCCCGGAAGTGCCGTCTTTGCGGTCCAGCAGCATCACCCGGTCGCGCGGCAGGATCTGCAGAATTCTCTCGATCTCCGGATGGACAAACGGCATCACCACATAAATGCCGTATTTCCCCGCATGGTCCCGAATCAGTGATTCAAACACCCGGATATTATGATGGTGAAAGAAGATGTCGATCAGGACCTTCCCCTCCAGCGTATTCTTAAACGAATTGAAAAGAATTTCCTTATACGGGGATAACTCGTCAAACAGCAGAAATACCTTGATTTTATGCTCCACCGAGGCACTGGCGATATAATACCCCTTTCCATGTGCGGCTTCGACAATTCCCCGTTTCTTCAGCTCCTCATAGGCCTTCACTACCGTATCCCGGCAAAGCAAAAACTCATGGCATACCTGATTGATCGAAGGCAATTCATCCCCCACCCGCAGCCGCTTGTGGCTGATGGCCTCAATGATCCCCGCGATAATCTGTTTGTACTTGGGCTGCTGAATTCCTTCTTTGACCACAAACGGAAACAAACTCAAAAGCTAGCTCCTTTTCTATTTACAAAAAACTGTTCTGTTCTGTATGGTAATAACATTTTTCTGCCTGTCAATAGCAAAAAAATAATTTACTCAATCTCCTGAACAAGAGGGAATTTTGTGCTCTCGGGAAACAAAGACTTTTCTTTGTCCTGAAATTCGCGATAATTTGTCTTTATTTTTATGGGAGCGCGTGAACATGAAAAAAATAGAAGTTGGTGTCAAATAATTATTATTTCACTACTGTCCGGTTATAAGTCAAATAATAACAATTGGTTATGAAATTGAGCATTTTCATTTTGCCAGTCATTTTTCATAAGTGCCTGTGTAATAAGGACTTTTTCGAAAAGAACAATGCTGAGAATTTGCAGGATTTCGCCCAAACTCAGCTCGAGTTTGAGTTCTTTCTTGACAATTGCCGCCAGAACATAAACGCTGATGGCTATCCAAATTTGTGTTTTTACGGCGTTCTCGGAAGTTCCGAAAAACGTTTTGATTCGCAAGTATTGCTTGATCCATTTGAAAAAGATTTCGATTCGCCATCGGCATTTGTAGAGTTGGGCAATAGTCAAGGCGTTCAGTGAAAAATTGTTGGTCAGAAAAATAAACTTTTTGTTTGAATCGATATCGCAATAACCGATGCGACGAAGTACGGCAGGATACTCCTGCGAGGTGTAAAAACCGTTGAGTCGTATGGTTTGGTCGCATCGAAGTCCGGTTGCCTTGTCGACTTCGCGATAGGAAAGGCGCCGATAATCGAAATTGGTTTTGGCTCTGGTAACAAAGGTTGAAAGGGTTTGCGTAAAAGTAAAAAGACGGGCGAAGTCGAGATAGCCGCGATCCATAACATAAATCGCTCCCGGCTCTAAAACAAGATCGTCGAGGATATTGACATCGTGGACTTTG
>JAKJEP010000115.1 GCA_022705365.1 Planctomycetota bacterium
TCTTAGCTCTTTCCACCTTCGATCCGTCATACACCGTATCCTCACCAGGGGGATACGATGTTCCTTGGCCATCCCAAGGCCTGGGAGTTTTTCTATTGACACGACAGCAGAATTGAGCTATTATGTATGTCCATTTACAAATCATCTTTGTCAATAATCGGAGTTTTCGAAACGTATTCTATTCCGGGTGTTTATTCGCCCGCATGCGTGCAAAAAAGGTGGAATAGGAAAAGGCCTTTTACCGTACTCATGCGGGTGATGATCACGGCAAATTCTGGTTCAGGTATGTCTGGTAACCTTTCAAAAGATTGCTCAGGAGAAACAAGAGACTTTTATCATAGGAGAAAACCATGAAAAACAAAAATATCATTACGATGGTTTTACTGTTGACTGCTATCTGGTTCACAGGTACAGGTTGCCACCTGGTACTTCCCCTCAGCGCCCAGGCTGTGGATGAAACCAAAGACACCTATCATTGTTCCGCACAAATCTACCGCTCCCTGCCCGGCGGAACGGAATTTACCGAAGAATGGGAGTGTTCTATCTGGCCCTTGCGCTGGGATTCCAACCAGGGCAAATGGGTTTCGGTGAATCCGGATGTCTATGCCACGGAGAAAATCAATGAATATATTTCCGAATCCCTGGCCCCCGGATTCACGTGGCATTATCGCAACCTCACGACGGTGCTGACAAGCCGGAAACCGGCCGTTGATTGCCTCCAGCCGGCAACGCCTCATACTTTCGGCGCTCCTTTGGGAGCCGAGATACGATGGAATTATCCTCCCGCCAACGAGGCATCGGTTTCGATCTGGCTGACGGACAAATACGGTGTGGTCCGTACAGCCAATCCCAGCCTCGCCAACGCCTATATGGATTTTGCCGAACGAACCGGCCTGCCGGATTGGGAGCCGGGCGGAGTTTACCAGCGCCTGAAACGGCATATCCGCTTTGAAGACATGTTCCTGGAATTGGACACCCCCTTTGCATTGGGTCCGGATATGACCGTTACGGAACTTTACATTCAGAGCATCGGCACGGTGTATGCCGAACATACCGGAGGGTTGAGTTATCGTATGTATCCCGGCAGCGCCAAATTCTTTATCTATGGCCAGGGTGTCAAATCCGGAGAAACGGGTATCACCAGTTTTTGCTTCTGGAATGAATCCAGCCAGAACTTTGCCGTTACCCAGGGGCTGGCATATTCGTCTTTTGCCCTTGGTTTGACACTGACGAACGATGATCTGGGCCAGGACATGCTCATTACCATCAGCCTGTCCAAACCGGCCCAGCTCTATCCCTCTTTTTCCACCCATCAGCCGGTTGTGAATATGCTCGACAAGGAAGTTACTACGGTTCCGGTGACCCTGACGCCCGAAATTCTGGGCGACATGGACAATGACCTGCAGAAGGTCTTATGGTTCGAGAATTTTGAAACGGCTGGTGAAATCTACCTCGGCCAGGGCAATCCTCTGCCCAATGTCATGCTGACCCATGGGGACCATGAAATAACCGCCGTGGCTTATGACTCGAAAGGATCGTACGATTCGGACACCATGACACTGACTGTCAACCTGGCGCCGCCCAACGATTCCTGTTCGAATGCCATCCCGATCTCCGATGGTTCCTATCAGGGAAGCACGGTGCACGCCTCCCGTGACGGGGTGGCTTCCTGTGGCTCGTCAAACAGCTCTCCGGATGTGTGGTATATGTATGTACCCGATTGCCCCGGCCTGGTCAGTGTTGACCTTTGCGGTTCTGATTTCGATACCGTTCTTTCCGTCTTTACTTTCTGTCCCCAGGGTACAGGATATCGTTTTGAGGTAGCCTGCAATGATGACTGCGGTGATGGGGATTGCAACGGGACATATCAGTCCTGCCTGACTTTTTACGCCTCGCCCGGGGAGTCGTACTGGATTCGCATCGCCGGTTATAACGGCGCAACCGGCGCCTACAATCTGAATGTCCATTTAGTCCCGCCGATTAATGATAATTGTACCGACGCCCTGCCCATTTCCAATGGCACGACATTATTCAGCACCTGTCTGGCGACCACCGACGGCCCGAACGCCTCTCCTAACTGCAATTTTTCCGGCTACACTCATATCGAGTCGGATATCTGGTTCCGTTATCACCCCGCCTGCAGCGGAAATGCTACGGTGAGCCTCTGTGACAGTTCCTACGACACCAAACTGGCGGTGTACGGACGATTTTGCCCAACCCAAGAAACGGAAGCGATCGCCTGCAATGATGATTACTGCGGCCTGCAATCCCAGGTGACATTTCCCGTTACTCCCCGGGGCCAATATCTCCTGCGGATCGGCGGCTATCGCGGCGCCCAGGGCGCCGGTTCCCTCACCATTTACGCCAACCCGGCGGATTTAAACCTGGACTGCGATGTCAATTTGCTGGATTTCGCCCAACTGGCGGATCCCTGGCAGAATGGCGGCTGCCGTACGCCCGGCTGGTGCGACAGTGCGGACATCAATCATGACGGGGTAGTGAATATGCTGGATTTGATGATTCTGGTGGAAAATTGGCTTGAACCCTGATTTAAAAAAGACAGTTTACCAGGATTCTATCTTCCGTTTAATAATTTTTGAGATAGTGTTATAAAGGACAAAGCTAGATAAGATAAGATAAGATAAGGGAACATTCAACTTTTTAAAGTGAATGGTATGCTCTTTCCCAGATAAATCCTTCGCACCCTCTCACGGGTAGGGGCCTCCCTCTTGATCCCGGCCCCCAGCCTATCTCAATGTTTAACTCAGGCGATTTTATTGCTCTCTGGATCCTGCCCATCCGATAATTCCTGCCGGCCGCCGGGGCATCTGAATCCGCCGGAAAGTTATCCGGAAAAAATGACATGGGCAATTTTTATTGGTCAAGCGGCATCCGGAACGATATAAGTATAAATAAGGTAAATTGACTATGTTGAAAGGCATCCAGAGGAGAAACATGGTGCTAAAAATCAATCTGTCCGGCCCGGACATTGCCCAGGCCGATATTGACGCAGTAGTAGCCGTCCTGAAGACCCCGACGCTGAGCCTGGGGCCTAAACTGACGGAGTTTGAATCCCTTTTTGCCCGGTACGTCGGCAGAAAACACGCAATTGCCTGTAACAGCGGGACTAGTGCGCTGCACCTGTGCCTGCTGGCCCTGGGGATCGGCCCCGGCGATGAGGTGATCACCACCCCCTTCAGCTTCATCGCCACCTCCAATACCATTCTCATAGCGGGAGCCAGGCCGGTTTTTGTGGATATTAACCCGGAAACGTACAATATAGACATCCGCCAGATCGAGGGAAAAATTTCGGCCAAAACCAGGGCGATCATGCCGGTGGAGGTCTTCGGCAATCCGGCCGGGCTGGATCAGGTGTATGAGCTGGCCCGGCGGCGCGGCCTCCGATGCATCGAGGATTCCTGCGAAGCCCTGGGTTCGGTCGTAAACGGCAGGAAAGCCGGCACGTTAGGCGATCTCAGTGCCTTTGCTTTTTACCCTAATAAGCAGATGACCACCGGGGAAGGCGGGATTATCTTGACGGATGAAGACCAGGCAGCGGCCTTGTGTGCCTCGCTGCGGAATCAGGGCCGGGACGCCGGGGCCGGATGGCTGGCGCACGCCCGCATGGGCTATAATTATCGCCTGTCGGATATCAACTGTGCCCTGGGAATCACGCAACTCCGGCGAATAGAAGAATTTAAGGCCAAACGCAAACAGGTGGCCGGTTATTATGAGCGGCTGCTCGGCGGGGACCGGCGTTTGGTAACGCCTCAGGAACCGGACGGCTGCGATATAAGCTGGTTTGTCTATGTGATCCGGCTGCGGGATGATTTTACCCAGCAGGACCGGGATCAAATCCTGGAGGAGCTGCGCCGGCAGGGTATCGGCTGCAATAACTATTTTTCACCCATTCACTTGCAGCCGTTTATGGCCGAACAGTTCGGCTATAAGCCCGGCGATTTCCCCGTTACCGAACGGGTTTCCCAGCGGACCATTGCCCTGCCCTTCTGCAATAATTTAACCAGGGAGCAGGCAGAATTGGTTTGTAAAACGCTGCAATCGGCGTTAGATAAAATAAAAAAATAACCATCCGGTTATATAACCGTTTGAATAGTAAGGTTAGAAAATGCGAAGAGTAATTGTACATGAAGGCGCGGGGCAGCTAACGTATGAGATCCGGGGGATTGTGTCGGTTGCCCACGATTTGGAAAAATTCGGCGTCGAGATCACCTGGGAAAACATCGGCGATCCCATCCAAAAGGGGGAGCAGTTGCCCCAGTGGATCAAGGATATCATCATCGATCTGGTCTCGGAAGATAAGACCTACGGGTATGTGGCTACCCAGGGAGTGCCCGAAACCCGGGCATTCCTGGCCGAACAAGTGAATCGGCGGGGCGGCTGCCGGATTACCATGGATGACATCATTTTTTTCAACGGGCTGGGCGATGCGGTGGCCAAGATTTTCGGCTTCCTGAAACGCGAAGCCCGGGTCATCGGCCCTTCGCCGGCCTATTCTACCCACTCTTCGGCGGAAGCGGCCCATTCCGGCTACGAGCATCTGACCTATGAGCTGGACGCCTCCCGCGGCTGGATGCCCAATCTGGAAGACCTGGAAAACAAGGTCAAATACAACGATTCCATCGCCGGGATGCTGCTGATTAATCCGGATAATCCCACGGGGGTGGTCTATCCCAGAGAATTTCTGGAAAAAATGATTGCCATCGCCAAAAAATACCGGCTGTTCGTCGTGTGCGATGAGATTTATGCCCATATTGTCTATAACGGGGCGAAAACCGTGCATTTGAGCGAGGTGATAGATAACGTTCCGGGGATTGCCTTACGCGGCATCTCCAAGGAATATCCCTGGCCCGGCTCCCGCTGCGGGTGGATCGAGATTTTCAATCAGGACAAATTCCCCGTTTTTAAAACCTATATCAAATCGCTTCTGAACGCCAAGATGCTGGAGGTTTGCTCCACCGCCCTGCCGCAGTATTCGATCCCCCGGGTCATCGGCGATCCCCGCTATATTCCGCATCTGGAACATCGCAAAAAACTGTTCGAGGGCCGGGCCAACGAGGCCTATGACATCTTTTCCCAGGTGGACGGCATAACGGTGGTGCGTCCGCAGGGTGCATTTTACATGTCGATTCTGTTCAACGAAGGCCTGCTGAATGCCAACCAGAACCTGCCGCTGCCCAGCCCGGAAGTGGAAGAATACATCGTCAAAAAAGTGCATAACGTCGAGGTGGATAAACGCTTTGTTTATTATCTGCTCGGCTCGACAGGTATTTGTGTGGTGCCATTAACCAGCTTCTGCTGCCAGCGGAAGGGGTTCCGCATCACCCTGCTCGAATCCGACGATGAAAAACGCCGCTGGACCTGGAAGACCATCACCGACAGTATCCAGAAATATCTCGATTCCTCCCGGCCGGTCAAAACCGAAGCGGCGCGAGAGTTATCCTGCGGCAGATAAAATCATCCGCCCAGCAGATGCTCCAGCAGAATTTTCAAGCCAATTCCCAAAAGGATGAAACCGCCGGTAAATTCCATTTTTCGTCCCAGCCATTTGCCAAGCTGGCGGCCCAGGTGCATACCCAGGCAGGTCATGGCAGCCGCAACCAGGCCGATGATTACGCTCGGCAGCCAGATGGTAACGCCGAGCATCGCCATAGTCAGGCCGACCGCCAGGGCATCGATGCTGGTGGCAACGGAGAGAATCACCAGGCTCCAGCCGCGGGAGGGGTCGGTTTTTTCCGCCAGGGGCTTGTGTTGAAAAGATTCATACATCATTTTGCCGCCGATGAAGGCCAGCAGAACAAAGGCAATCCAGTGATCATAGGCAGCAATCCATTTCTGGACAGTCATTCCCGCCAGCCAGCCGAGTAGCGGCATGAAAAACTGGAACAGACCGAAATGGAACGAGAGCCGGAAAACCGGGCGAAAGGTCAGCCGGGGCAGTATCCCGCCTGCGGAGATGGCCACAGCAAAGGCATCCATCGCCAAACCCAGGGCTATCGCGAATATCGTAATCAGGCTCATTTTTGCAAAACTTCAGTCCTTATTTACCTATTTCTGATTTACACCAATTGTGATATAAAATAGAATGAATAGCCAGCGTATAGTTTGAATATCTCAGGTAAAAATGATTTTAAAGTGGCTTAGAAATGTAAATTTTTCTCCGCTGTTGTATGCCGCTTTTTTCATGCAAACCGGCTGGACGGCCTCTTTGCTGACCATGTCCTTTATATTGCAGCGGGCGGGCGGGTCGGATACCGAAGTGGGTCTGTTTTTCAGCTTGCAGCTGTTCTTTTATATCATAACCTGCCTTTTTGTGAAAATTACGGGGGAACGATTGCGGATTTTACGATTGGCACGGTTTGGCAGCGCCAGCTGTATCTTGATCGCTGGCGGGATGTTACTGGCGTTAGTCCTGAAGATCCCCGCGGTTTCCGTCGTAAAATCCCATCATGTACTGGTTTCCGCCGGAGCGTTTTATGGTATTTGCATGGGATTCTTTTGGCCTGCCGTAATGGCGTTTATCTCCGCCGGTTATGAGGGCCAGATCCTGAGCCGCCGGCTGGGCACTTATAATGTTCTGGTTTCCCTGGGGCTGATTGTTGGGCCGTTTTTAGGCGGTTTTTTAGTCGAGCGGAATTCCCTTTTGCCGATTATCGCTTCCGCGGGATTTTTTCTTTTCTGTTTTCTGTGTTTGTTGCGGCCGGGGGAGAAGTCCGGCCGGATCGAGCAGGTGCAAGAAAAGGCTGCGCTACACGAAACGCAGGAAACTTCTTCCTATAATTTGACCTATCTGCGGATCATGGCGGGGATCTTTCTGGTCAGTACTTTTATCTGCGGGGGTTTACGAGTGCAGATGGGCCTGCTGCTAAAATTTGAACTGGGTTTTAGCGAGTCCCTGTTCGGCACGATTTTTGTGGTTGGATGCGCGGCCAATCTGCTGATGTATTATGTGCTGGGAAAGACGCGATTCTGGCAGGGACGTTTGTTCCTGTTTGTTTTCGGCCAGATCCTAATGCTGGCCAGTACCGTACTGATTTTACGCTGCCGGTGGCTGCCGTGGTTTTTTGCAGCTTCCGTGGGATATGGGATCGCCGGGGCGATGGCGTACAGTTTGCATCAGTTCTATAGTGCCTCGGTGAAGGGATGGCGGCTGGGGGCGCTGGCATTCCACGAGATGATCCAGGCTGGCGGTACGATTATCGGCTCGATGCTGAGCGGCGTCTTGAGCGATGCGTATGGCCGCTATATCTCGTACTGGTTCAGCCTGGGGGTGATAGGATTGAGTATAATTTTACAATTATTAGTATGGATTGGAGTGAAGAAATATTTCCCTGCCCGGTACGATGAGGGGCTGTCACAAAATATATGATGATATAACGTATTGAATTACAAGCATTAGTAAAAATATAGAGGAAATGGATCGGAAAATTATTGACAATGCTATATTACTATATTAATATAGCACCTGGTTTAGACGATATGGTTAGCACCTTTTTCAGCGGTTGAATCGGATGTGATGATGTCACCGTGGGATGTATTTAGCAGGATTACCATTTATGAGTATATTGAGCGGGCCTGTTTCAGAAGTTGATTATGGTTGTGCGGAATTAACCAAAGGATTATTTGCCAATTCCAGTTTTGAAGCCGCCCCGGTGAATGTATCCCAGAGCATTTATCTGGGTCTGATACAGGACATCTTTACCCGTAAGCGGGAGAGAGGCGAACAGATTACCGAAGCGGGGGTTGCCAAGGAATACCATGTCAGCACCATTCCGGTGCGGGAAGCCTTTTTAAAGCTGGAGCGGGCAGGCTGGATTGAACGGTCCCACAATAAACGGACGTTTATCAGCAAATATGGGCCGGAAAAACTGCAAGAGCTTTATCAGTTGCGAAAAGTCCTGGAGATTGGAGCTTTTTACAGTCTGGCTCATCGTATCACCGAGAAACAATTTATCCACTTAGAATCGTTGGTTGCCCATGTGGATAATGCCTATAACCACAAGCAGGTGCAGGCCTACCGGGAAGCGGATTTAATTTATCACTGTACGGTGGTTTTCTTGGCCTGCGGCCGGCAGGGGGAGAAGATTTATGAGAATATTTTGCTGAAGTGTTTATCGTTTGTGGATTATCCGGAAGATCCGGACGATTTTATGAAATATCCGCTGGAGACCCATCAGCCGTCGCACCATACCATACAAAAGGCCTTGCGTTCCCATCACCTGGTGACCCTGATTCCCCTGGTGGAACAACACGTGTTATCCGGAGCAAAATCCGCCGGGATTGATATATAAGCAAGATACCAGAAAGGAGGTGAAAATAGCTTATATAAGGAAATAAATACATTGTCCAGGTGGAAGGAAATTTTGCTTTGTGGAGTATTTCTTAGTGATTGTGGAATGAGGAAATAGTATCGAAGTATGTTACTTCGAGGAAAAGATTCAAAAAAGTATAGATTACCTAAAGGAGCAAAAGATGAAAAACTGTATGTTTAGTACGCTGTTCATAGTGATTCTAATGTTTGGCGTTACCTGGGGATTTCCCAGCGATCCGAATGAACTTGCTGTCGGTAATCCGAATTCCGTTAACGGCTGGAGTACGACGGATGCCGTGTTGGCCACCGCGTCTGGGTACCAGTATTCTTTGACGCCGACATGTGCCATCGATGGTTCGGGGCTGGATGCGGCTACCGGAACCATGCATAATGATGATATTTGGAGTGTTTACTGGGATGGCCCGGCCCAGGGAGGTCTGCTGAATCCTCATCCGGGTACGGTTTCCTGTATGAACTGGATCGCCTTCGAATTTGACAAGAAATATCCTCTGACGACGATGCATGTTTGGAATTACAACTGGGATAACGTGATCAAATGCGGTTCCGGAGTCAAGGATGTGGTAGTGGAATATTCTTTGACTGGCGGGAGTGATCCAGCGGAGTGGACGAATTTAGGAACTTTTCAGGTTGATAAAGGCACTGGGGAGCCTGATTTTATCGGCAATGACGTATGTCATTTCCGGGGAAAGTGGGTTAAGTATGTCTGCATCAGTGTTTTGAGTGACTGGGGTTCACCGTATGGCGACCAGGGAATTGCCGAGGCGCGTTTCTATTATACCCCGGATCCCAATAATTATGTGCCTCCCGCCGGGTGGGAACTGACCATGGCGGCCGATCCCAGTTTTGTTGCGACCATTACCCCGCTGGCAGGGACTTACATGCTGGATCCGGGTGTGATACAGGAAATCAGTGCCGCTCCGTACATCCATTGTCCCGACACGTGGGTATTCAGTCATTGGACCGGAGAAGGAATCGAGAATCCCGACAGTGCGGATACGACGGTCTTGATGACGGCG
>JAKJEP010000116.1:0-9072 GCA_022705365.1 Planctomycetota bacterium
TCAGATGAAGTTTTGGTAAAATTACCGAATTGGTATGCTTGACGGCGTAGCCAAGCGTTTAATATGGGAAATGTCAGGTAAAGCTGCTGAGCAGGGGAGAAGGGCTACGGATGGCAGATTTTTGATTTAAAAAATTCAATTTTTGCGTATTATAAGTGCCTTTTTGAGTATCTAGTAATAGACAAGCTGGCGGGGTGGGGGAGCCGGGCTGTGGGAAAAATTTGTAAATGGTTGTTAATTTGAAAGTTATATTAAAGTGTCGTGCGGAGGATTTTTCCAATGGCAATTGATGTGAAACAGATCGCGGCCCAGGTAGAGGCAAAAAGCGGATTTATCCGCAGTCTGATGGGGCAGTGGGAGAAGGTGATTGTCGGCCAGAAGTATATGCTGGAGCGGCTGTTAGTGGGGCTGCTGAGCAACGGCCATGTCCTGATCGAGGGGGTGCCGGGGCTGGCCAAGACCATGACTGTGACGACGCTGGCGAAGGCTATCCAGGCCTCTTTCAAGAGGTTACAGTTCACGCCGGACCTGCTGCCGGCGGATTTGATCGGGACGCAGATTTACCGGCCGCAGGACGGGCAGTTCTACGCCCGCAAAGGTCCGATTTTTGCCAATATTGTTCTGGCGGATGAAATCAACCGGGCCCCAGCCAAGGTGCAGAGTGCCCTGCTGGAGGCTATGCAGGAACATCAGGTGACGATCGGGGAGGAGACGTTCCGGCTGCCGGAGCCGTTTCTGGTGCTGGCGACGCAGAATCCCATCGAGCAGGAAGGTACTTATCCTCTGCCGGAAGCGCAGGTAGACCGGTTTATGCTCAAACTCAATGTCTCCTATCCCACCAAACAGGAAGAGCGGCAAATTCTGGATGCGATGTCGGTCACGAATAAGAAATTCGATATTAACCCGGTGGTTACGCCGGCGGAAATTTTGCAGGCACGGGCCGTGGTCGATGAAATCTATATCGACGACGGGATCAAGGATTATATCGTAAATATTGTCAGTGCCACCCGCAACCCGAAGGACTACAAGCTGGAGATTGCGCCGCTGATAGCCTATGGGGCTTCGCCGCGGGCAACGATTTATTTGACGGTGGCGGCCAAGGCGTATGCGTTTGTCAATGGGCGCGGGTATGTGACGCCGCAGGATGTCAAGTCGATCGGGATGGATGTGCTGCGGCACCGGGTGATAGTCAGCTATGAGGCGGAGGCGGAGGAGAAGAGTTCCGAAGATATTATCCAGATGATTTTTGACAATATCGAAGTACCATAAGTACTGCGTACGGCAGCTCGGCGGTGCGTGAAACGCAAAGGAGCAACAATAGAAATTCCGATGTCAAAAAAATTACGATAAAATATGATACCCCAAGAGATATTAAAACAGATTCGTCGGATCCAGATTTTCACCAACCGGACGGTGAATGAGGTTTTCGCCGGCGAATATGAGAGCACCTTCAAGGGCCGCGGGATGCAGTTTGACGAGGTCCGCGAATATGCTCCCGGTGATGATGTGCGGACCATCGACTGGAACGTGACAGCCCGGACGGGTAAGCCGTACATCAAACGGTATGTGGAGGAGCGGGAACTGACGGTGATGATGCTGGTGGATCTGAGCGCGTCGGGGGCGTTCGGGACCATCGGGAAGCTGAAGAATGAGCTGGCGGCGGAGCTTTGCGCGGTGTTGGCGTTTTCGGCGATTAAAAACAACGACAAGGTGGGGCTGATTACCTTTACGGACCGGATTGAGCGGTTTATCCCGCCGCAGAAAGGCACCGAGCATGTGCTGCGGGTTATCCGGGAACTGCTGTATAGTAAGCCGTTGCACCGCGATACGAATATCCCGATGGCACTGGATTATCTGGCCAAGGTCATCAAGAAGAAGGCGACGGTGTTTCTGGTTTCTGATTTTATAGCGACGGATTTAAAGAAGCCGCTGCGGCTGATAAACAAGCGGCATGACCTGATCGCGGTGGCGATTCGGGACCGGCGGAGATTTCGCTGCCTGCCGTGGGGCTGATCGAACTGGAAGACGCCGAGACGGGTGAAACGATCCTGGTGGACACTGCCAGCAAGGCCGTCCGGCGGAATTATGAACAGCTAAGCCGGCAGGAAAACGAGGGTTTGCATTCCATGCTGCGGTCGGTGAATGTGGATTGTATCAATATTTCGACGGATAGGCCGTATGTGCAGGAACTGGTGCGGTTTTTCCGGATGCGCGAAAGACGACGCTAAAATTATTTGAGGATAAAAAACATGACGGATAAACTGGATTTTTCCTTGCCGGCGCCCAAGGTGAGGCGGTCGGCGGCAAATGCGGTTATTATCATCCTGCTGCTGGCGGTGCTGGCGGTAGGGGTAGTGAATCTGGTGGGGGGGGAGTTCGGCAGGAACGGCGGCGGCGACCAGGTTGTTACTACAGAAGGCTTGAGTGCCAAGCAGATCGAGGAACTGGCTGGCAAGCTGGAGTCGCGGAATATGTATGCCTCGGCGGCGGAGGTGGCGCAGAGCCGGCAGGGGGATTGCAGCGAACATGCGGTATTGACGGCGGCGTTATGCCGGGCGGTGGGGATCCCGGCGCAGGTGGTGATGGGATATGTGTATTGTCCGCAATTCATGGATCAGCAGGACTTTTTCGGCGGCCATGCCTGGGTGCAGGTATATATCGGGGATCGGTGGGTAGGGCTGGATGCCACGCGGGCGCCGGGGGGCTATACCGCCGGCCATATCGCCCAGGCGGCCGGCAGCGGGAATCCGGAGGATTTTTTTGCGTTGCTTTCGATTATGGGACGCTTTCGGATTACGGGAATTGAGGTGGGGAATTAGCGTTATCATTGAATATTTTACCCCGTTTGGCAGGACGGAAGCGGCGGAAAGCGTATCGGACGGATATTGAAATCCGCTAAGTCATACTTATTTATAAAGTTATGGCAAGACGGGGCGGCGCGGCGGGTTAGCGTGGGGCCATTAAGCCGGCGGGAGGATGGGGAAGAAAGCAGGTATTGCCTGCTTGACAAAAGAGGGGGTATCGGTTATTATTTATTGTTTAGCAATAGTATAGAGAAATGTGTTGTGAAGCAGTGTATTTTTGTTTTGGCGTCCCGAAAGGGGGATGCAAAACACAAATACCCAAGAAAGCAGGATACAGAAATGGTTAAATTTCCGGGAAAAACGGTATTGATTGTCGATGATGATGAAGACATCCGCACGGCGATCAAGGCGGCATTGGAAGACTTTGAAGTGACCATCAAGACCACGGGCAACGGCAATCAGGCGGTGGATATGATTCAGCAGGAGGTGCCGGATTTGCTGGTGCTGGATCAGATGCTGCCGGGCCGCAGCGGATTTCTGGTGATGGAAAAGATCCGCCCGATGCGCAAGGAGACGGGCAAGCCACCGGTGATAATGATTACGGCCAATCCGGGGGCGCGGCACAAGGTGTATGCGGAGACGCTGGGGGTGGATGTATATATCAATAAACCGTTCCGGATGGAGAAGCTGGTGAAGGCGGCGGAGCAGCTTTTAAGCGGTGAAACAGGAAAAGAGAAAAAAGAATAGAGTTATGGTGAGAAACGGGGATCGTCAAGGAGCGGCACCCGGGTTCAGGCAGCGGAGGTCTGCGAATATTGAGGAGTGGAGAATTGGAAAATGAGTTCCCGACAATTATAGGCCCGGATGCCAAATTCAAAGGCGAACTGAGCTTTGAAAAGAGCGTCAAGGTGCTGGGCACGTTTGAAGGCCAGATCACGACCGCCGGTTCACTGGAAGTGGCGCCCGGGGCCAGGATTCTGGCGGATATTGAGGCCGGCAGTGTAGCGGTGGAGGGGGAAGTCAAGGGCAACATGGCGGCCTCGGATCTGATTGAATTGAAGAAGACGGCCCGCCTGCAGGGCGATATCCGCTGCGGCCGGCTGGTAGTGGTGGACGGCGCCAGCTTTACCGGCCATTGCAATGTGGGCAATGGAGTGGTGGAAGCGGCGGGAGAGAAGGCGGCCCCGACGCCGAAGTAAGACGCCAGCGTCAAAAGCTCTTTGGCCCCTTGTTATTGGGGAGCCAGAGCCGCTTTTGGATATCTAAATCGACTTTTAGCGGTTCCGTCAAGTAAAAGACGTGCCGGCAATCCCAGCGGCATGTCGGTTGCAGTAAGGATGGCACAACTATGCCGCGGATGGTGATTTGCACGCATTGCGGCCGGGAGCTGGAAGTCAGCGACCGGGCCTTCAGCGTCAATTGCCGGTACTGCAATCAGCGGGTAGGGGTGGAAGACCATGTAATCCAGTCGTATCATTCGGTGACGAATATTGAGACCGGGGGGTCTATTTCGGTGACGCCGACGGGCCATGTGCGGGCGAAGCTGCGGGTGCAGAATCTGGAGGTGGCCGGTCAGATGTATGGGGATATTGTGGCGCGGGGAAAGGTGACGGTGTATCCGGGGGCGCGGATGGTGGGGGATGTTCGAGCCAGCCGGCTGGAGGTCAAAGAGGGGGCTTTGCTGAAAGGGTACTACCGCATCGAACCTATACCCGGCACATTTGAAAAGTGAAAACGTTGTTGCGTGTTGTTTTTCTTCGGAAAGAGTCTGGTAAAAATAGAGCAGTTGCAAACCTGTATCCATAGGGAGCGACCATTAGGCGATGGGAGTTGGGTAAAGGATATCGCGAATAAGTTTGGTATGGAATCCACGATAAGACCCAGAGGCAGACCTCGGAGCGGATAAGTAGAATAACCCATTTTCTTTTCTGAACGCTTACTTCTATTTTTTTCTTGCGTTTTTATCTTAAAGTTACTACCATTATATTGTGGAGCAATTAACGAAAAAACTACAAATTAGGTTGGATAACGATCGGCTTGGCTGATAGACACGGGATTTGTTGGAGCGAATTCTTAAATTTATTTTAGTGGGAGATGGAAAAATGAATAGTATGATTAACCCCCAAAAAAACTTATTTAGTATTGCTATCGTTCTTTTATGTTTTTCGTTTGCGAAAGCTGGGATTTTTTCCTCGCCGTTACCGTCATTAAATGGATTATACACCGGTTCATTCGGCGGCCCAGGCCCAACAGCATATGCAGACTTCCAAACTGAATTTCAAAGTATTGATGAAGTTCGCATCCATCTCATTGGAACGTACATGCCAGGAATAGGGCACTATTCTAATGGTCAACCCGGCAGCGTCTATGGAGAATTGACAGCATCAATGACGGGATGGGCTGTCCCGCCAAGAATACTATCTTCACGTGACACACAGTTTGATCTGAGTCTTCGATTTTATCCTTTTTTGAATCCCAAAGAAGATTGGTTGATACTGATGGATGGAGAAGCAGACATACGTTTTTGGTTGTTAATGGGGACTGCGTGTGATGTCATTGACCAAGCACCGCAAATCAATCTGACGTTTGCAGAACTTATTATCGTAGGAACAGCCATTCCAGAACCAACCACCTTGTTGATGTTGGGTTTGGGCGGACTCTGGTCACGTAAGCGAAAACGGTAAGATAGATTTCAGATGTAATAGCTCCAGCGATTTTTGGGTCGTGTTTGTGAGGATAAATGAAAAGTGAAAAGTGAAAAGTGAAAAGGGGGAAAAGGGGACATAGTACTTTTTTCTCGAGAATCCAGTGTCCGGGTGGTAGGATGCCCATATTATGCCAAGAACAGCACGAGCAAGCGTTGGGAATATGTGTTATTATGTGATCAATCGAGGTAACGGACGAACGGAGGTTTTTCACAAGGACCAAGACTATCTGCGATTTACCGAAATGCTGGGCGAAGCGGTGGAGCGGATCCCGATGCGGGTAGTATCCTGGTGTTTGATGCCCAACCATTTTCATCTGGTGCTGTGGCCTTATGGCGATGGGGACCTGAGTGCCTGGATGCAATGGCTGATGACGGCTCATGTTCGCCGTTATCATCGGCATTATCAAAGTACCGGTCACGTGTGGCAGGGGCGATTCAAGGCGTTTGTGATGCAGGAAGACCACCATTATTTGTCCGTGCTTCGTTATGTGGAAAGTAATGCGCTGCGGGCCAATCTGGTGGAGCGGGCGGAGGATTGGAAGTGGTCCAGTTTGTACGCGTTAAAACGGCAGGATTGCTTTCCATTCCTGGTGCCCGGGCCGGTTTGTCGCTGTCCGGACTGGCTGACAGTGGTAAACGCTGAGCAGGATCAGAAGGCCGTCGAGCAGATACAAACCAGCATTCATAGAGAGCGACCATTAGGCGATGGGAGTTGGGTGAAGGATATCGCGAAAAAGTTGGGCCTGGAATACACGATAAGGCCCAGAGGCAGACCTCGAAAAAGGGCGGAAAAGTAGAATGTCCCCTTTCTTTGGCCCCTTTCTTTGGCCCTTTCTTTGGGGGGTCCGATAAAATGGGGGAGGAAGGGTCTGATAACGGGGATTTTTCAAGGGGGAGGCATTTGGGGCGGATAAAACGAATAAAAAACAAAAACCTATTGCCGTTCAGAATCTCATGTAAACCGCAGGAGCAAGCGGAACGATAATGATAAGGCATAAGCAACGTATAGATAAATGAACCTGAATCCCTTGCGTAGGAAGTGTTTTTTGAAACAAGTGGTAGATATCTCTGATGCCAAGGTATCCAGCAATCCGGAGGATACTCTTATTACCTATTCGCTGGGGTCCTGTATCGGGGTATCGGCGTATGATCCGGTGTGCAAGGTGGGGGGAATGCTTCACTATCAGCTGCCCTCTTCGAAACAGGATGCACCGGGCGGAACGGTGCGCAATCCGCTGATGTACGCGGATACCGGGATGGAAATCATGCTGAAAAAGATGTTTTCGCTGGGGGCGGAAAAGAAGCGAATTAAAGTGAAGATTGCCGGCGGGGCGCAGATGCTGAATGATAATGATTTTTTCAAGATCGGCAAACGGAATTATACGGTGATCCGGCAATTGCTGTGGAAGAACGGCATGTTTATCGATGGGGAAGATGTCGGGGGCGATGCTCCCCGGACTCTTTCTTTGGCGATTCAGGACGGGACGGTGACGGTGAAATCGCGCGGAGAGGAAAAAACGTTATGAAACGTAAAAGGGCAAGAACGAGGTGCGGAAAGAAAATAGAGGTGCGTTATGGCGTATAAGATTTTGGTAGTAGATGATTCGGCGACGATGCGGGCGCTGATCAAGCGGACGCTGACGATGTCCGGGCTGGAGATCGAGCGATTGTGTGAGGCGGGCAGCGGCAAACAGGCGCTGGACCTGCTGACCAAGGAAAGCGTCGATTTGATTCTGGCGGATATCAATATGCCGGAGATGAACGGGATTGAGATGGCGGAGCAGGTTTTGGCCAATCCGGCGACCTGCCGGATTCCGGTGGTGGTGGTATCGACGGAAGCCAGCCAGACCCGGATTCAGGAATTGAAAACCATCGGCGTCAAGGGATTCATTCACAAGCCGTTTACGCCGGAGCAAATCCGGGATGCGGTGGTAGAGATTTTAGGAGCCTGTCATGCAGAACACGTGTGAAAGCCTGTTGACCGAATCGCTTTCGGAAGCGCTGGAAACGATGGCATTTATCATGGTGATGCCGCCGGCGGAAGAACCGGCCGCACCGCAGGAGGCGGTCCAGGTTACCATGCAGTTTACCGGTCCGAAGTCCGGCACGGTGGAACTGATGGCCGGCAAGGATTTTCTGATTGCCATGGCGGCCAATGTGCTGGGCGTGGATCCGGGGGAGGAAGAGGCCCAGGCCAAGGGGGTCGATGCCTTTCGGGAAATCCTGAATACGACCTGCGGGGTGCTGCTGCCGAAGCTGGCGTCTTCGCCGGCGGATGTTTTTAATGTGACACTGCCGGAAGATGAGAGTTTTGTGGGTCCGGAACACTGGCATAAATTCGTGAGTCAGGAGGGAGCGGTGGTTCTGGATGCGGATGGCAGTCCGCTGGCGTGCCGGCTGGTTATCCGGTAAAAAATCTCGCGGCATAACGGACAGTCAGGGCGGCGCGGGAAGATGGGGCCTTTCTATTGGTCAAGTAGCCGGCGGCGGGCCGGTCGGGTGCGATTGGGGGAGGGCGGCGACTTCTATAACCATTTGTCAAAAAATAAAATAGACGCCAGCGTCGAAAGTTCTTCGATCCTTTGTTATTGGAGAGCCAGGGTGCGTTTTTGGACGTCTATATCGACTTTTGGGGGTTTCGTTAAAATACGAGAAAAAGAAAAACTATGCTTGACTTGGATTTTATTCGGCGGTAGGGTAATAGTTGAGATAACGTGATCAATTTCTAACAAGAGCTTTTTTTATAAGGAGTTGTGTCCATGCCGCTTCCCAAAATTGGTTTGATTGTTAGTGTTTGTTTGCTGGTGATCGGTGCGATATTTATGGCCAAGGGAGGATCCGGAGGAGGGGAACCGGTTCTTAGTAATAACGTGGGTGTGGTGTGTATGAATCCGGAATGCGGGTATAAAGAATCGGTGGATCGCCAGAAATACAGCCAGATGACGAAGGACCGGCAGACGGAATTGGGGATTACCGATGAAGATATGGCTATGGGCCGCGGGCGCGGGATCGGAACGGAACAATTACCCCTGGTTTGTCCCAAGTGTGAGCAGGAAAGCTTTGTGAACGGTTTTGTATGTGACAAATGCGGCGAGATCTATGCAGCGCAAGAGGGTACATTCCGGGACAAATGCCCCAAATGCGGCTACAGCCGGCTGGAAGACATCCAGAAAAATCTTAAGAAATAAACGGTTCTCGAAGCCCGGATTGCCAGAAGGCGGCAGAGCCAGCTATATCCCATAGAATACGCCGGTATCAAGTGAAATACCGGGGATAGGTTGGTTTCCGAACATTCGTGAAGGGAAATCGGACGGAATAGGGTCATAACTGGCTATAGATAAAGTGTTTGTGTGAATAATCCGGTTAAAGAAGGGCGGGGTAAGGATAACAGGGGGAAGGCGGGAGCAAGCGGGTCATAGGGGGGTGGGAAACATTTCTCTAACTTGGCGGTCCAGGCGGGGTCTGAATCATTAGTGAAACGAAACCTATTTCTTGACGAATCGTTCAATACAGGAGCAGTTCGCCATAGCTGCCGGTGAAAGGGCAGCGAGGCCTGCTGAT
>JAKJEP010000116.1:9082-9350 GCA_022705365.1 Planctomycetota bacterium
CGAAGCAAGTTTGGCGGGGCGGATTCCTGGTTCTTCTGATGAGCGGTCTGGTTCTGCCGGCGCTGGTTCAGGCCCGGGAGCAGCGCAGCGCCAGGACCGAGAGAGCTGCTTCTTCGGCCTCCAGGCAGCCGGAGAGGCAAAAAGAAGCCCCGTCGGTTTCCCGAACCGAGTCCAAAGCGGAGCGGACGGCGCCTGCCCGGCAGGAAGTCAGGCAGCAACCGCAGCCAAAAGCACAGCGGGAATCCAATAGTTCTGGGCGGGTGGAGCA
>JAKJEP010000117.1:0-3531 GCA_022705365.1 Planctomycetota bacterium
GGAAGAGAAGCAGATACCAATCGCAGCCCCCCCACCGGACCAGCCCACCGGTGAAGATATCCGGCTCGCTGCCAATCTCTCCGCGAACGATTCCGTAACGCCGGCCCTGAATATCCGCAAATCGTCCCAGACGCCGCCATCCGCGGATCTGGTGCAGCCGGCGGTGGCCCAGCGGCCCCAAAACCAGAACCAATCCTATCGGATTGACGACACCATCCAGGAACTGGAAAAACATATCGCCCGGAATCCCGATGACCTCCAGGCCCAGGTTGCCCTGCGCTGCCTGTATCTGGCCTATGGCCAGGAGGACAAAGCCCTGCAGTTGCTGCCGGAACTGCCCGCCGATCAGCAGGCCCAATCGCTGGCTTTGACGCAGGCCCTTCACTTATCCGCCCAAACCCTCGCGGAAAAAGACCAGGATCCCGTCCGTGCCAATCAGGCCCTGGAAGCGGTGAACAACCTGTCCTCGCAACTGGCGGACAAGGCGGATCTGCGGATCAGCCGGCTGGAAATCTGCAAACCCGACACGGTCAAAGGCTTCGGACGTTTTGAAACCTTTCCCCGGGCGGAACTGGAAACCGGCCGGTCCCGAACCGTACAGGTGTATTGCGAGCTGCAAAACTTCAAGAGCGAAGTCAATGCCGATGGGAAATACCTCTCCAAACTGCACTGCAAGATGGTCCTGTATGACATATCCCGCAATTACAAAATTCTCAAACAGGAAGAAGATGATATCCAAGATGTCCCCTCCAACAGCCCGCGCCAGGATTTTTTCCTGCGCGGCTCTCTGAATATCCCTGCTCTGGAACCGGGAAACTATCAGGTCGCGGTTACCATCGAAGACAAAATCGCCCAGAAAATCGCCCGGCCGGCCAAATATGATTTCGAAGTCAAGCCGTCCGTGAATGCCGTTCCGTAAATTCCCGCGGATCGCTTCTTATGATTCTCATTCTTGCTGCGGCTTCCGGATGAGAATCCCCATGCCGCCGGCGGGAATTTGTATCTTTACCCCTTCTGGTATGGGTTGAATTGCATCCGGCGGCGGAGAGAGAATCCGGTGTCCGTTTTCGTCGAACAGCAGGGTTTCGGCCACGGTATCCGGACCCCAGCCGTATTCCCCGGAGACCATCGTCACCGTTCGCTCGCGGCCAATCACCCAACCGGGGCCGATTTCCACAGGGGTAATCGGGAACATCCAGCGGGTAACGATCTCCTGGGTAAGCTCGGGGCCGGCATAATAGTAGGAATAGAGACAGCCGGCGGAAAGTTTGTCGCGGATGTCATCCATGCGGTCCGCCTCGGTTTTCCAGCCTTTTTGGTTGCGGCGTTCATTCGAGGTATAACACTCACTATGCCCCAGCGGCGTCAGGGTGGAAAGATGCATCTGGGCATAGCCCTGATGGTTCGTCGTTTCGTTGCAGCGCAGGGTATTGATGCACGTCAGTCCTTCCGTCTGCGGCGGATCGTTGGCCAGGACTTCCCCGCCATATTTGCGGACCAGTTCAATCAGCGCGATCCGGGCCGGTTCGGAAATCAGCGCCAGGTCCGCGTACTTCCGCGTCACCTCACCGCTTTGGGGATCGATGTCCACGGTATGGCCATCCCAGCGGTCATAGGTATAACGTCCATAAAAACCGGTGGCATAGGAAAAGGTGTCAAAATAGATACCGTCGAATCCGCCTTCGGTCATAGACAGATGAATCCACTCTTCGAGCTGCTTATACCACGAGTTGCCGATAACCGGCACATGACGATATCGAACCCAGCCCGGCGGCACATCGCCATAACAGGGGTCCCGCGGATCACAGGGAAAGGTCATCGGCCGGCCGTTTTCCTGGATAATCTGCGAATCCTGGTAAGGATCCTGACCTTCCGGACAGGCCGCCGACAGCAGCGGCTGGATTTTACAGAGGACGCGCATATCGGGACAGGCTCTTTTGATACGGACCGGATCTTTGCCCAATATCTTCACCTGCTCCTGCGGCGTACCAGTGAAGCCGTACATCTGACCCCACCATAACCCGGGAATGGTGATCCGGATGCCCCGGCGCTGGAAAAAGGTGCGCATGGCCTCATCGCTGTATGACTCATCCAGAGAAGTCGCGGCAAATCCGAAATTCTCGACCGTCCGGTTGACACCCCAATCCTGCCGGAGCCGGCTGATAAAGGACCAGTAGCTGGGTTTATCCTCCGGATAGAGTGCACAGCGCAGCGTATAGGAAGCAGATACATCCAGACCGAAATGATGCGACAGAAAATAACAGCGGGTTCCCGCCCGATATGTCTTCAATCCCAGCCGCAGGACAGTATCCTCCGCGGCGATTCCCAGACCGCCCTTCGTGCCGGCGTAAAAAACCGTAGGATTGGCCGCCGGATAGGAGGGAGAACCATTGTTATCGACGCCGTCTATCCCGCCCAGATAGATGCCCTGCGGCGGCCGGGAAGGAATCATGGTATGGGTGATCGCCACCCCAATCACCCGATCGGCAAGGTTCGTGAAGGTATCCTGAAGCTCGATGCGCCCCTTTCGGAAACCTATGCTACGAATCAGCCGATAGGAATCATCTTCCGCCGTTATGCAAATCGAATGGATGTCCGCGATGCTAATCTGCAGCGAACGCCAGGTGTCCGGCTGTTTCTCAATGCCAAACCGATGGATGCCCCCACCCGGACGGGAAAATTCGCTCTCGATAAAATAACTGGTGTCTGGCTGGCGAATCTCAATGCCGCCGGCAGGACTTGCTAAAATTTCTACGGAATCCAATTGGATCCCCTTGCCGGAAACAGGGGCGGGAGGAGTTTCTGATTTTCGCAATGGACTGGCAGCCGCCTGCGATTCCGGAACGGTTGCCAATTCCAGCCGGCCTACCAGAAGCTCCGGCTGCGGGGAATCGCCGGGTAAATTAAAATATTCCGGAGCAGCCGTATTCGTGATTTTGATTTCGTTGGACTGGTCCCTGGCAATCAAATCAGACACATCAAGCATATAGGCAGCATCTTCGCCGATTCCTTCAAAGGAATAAGAAAAAAGCGTCAACAGGTTATTCCCGTCAAAATAGGCAGCCCCCGTGTCTGCAGCCGGACCTGAATCACCAATACCGCCGCCTGACCGGCCGGGATATCCAGGGATGGCACAGAAATCGAAACGGACTTCCTGGCGGGGATCAGAAATGCCTCGCCCTCATACCGCCAGATCGTCAAAGGGGAAACCGCCCACACCTCGAAGGCCGTGAAGCCAAGCCATAGCCCCATTACGGCCCATACAGGTAAGGTTCGGGAATGCCGCATAACCACTTTTCCTGACACGAACGGAATACCGCAGAGCAAGTGAAAGACGGTCCGGTTTTATTCGACGCGTTTGCCGTATCGTTTCTTGAGCTGTTCAATATTAATCTTCGCTTCTTCCGCTTCCAGGCTGTTGGGATACTTCTCGATTACCGAGCGATAGGTCTCCATGGCCTTGCGCGGCGTCAGCTTTTTCTGTACCTTCGCCACATCCATCAACTGGCGGGCAAACGGATCGCTTTTTTT
>JAKJEP010000117.1:3541-9234 GCA_022705365.1 Planctomycetota bacterium
GGCCGCCGTTTCCGATTCGGCCGTATTCGGCTCTTCGAGCAAATCATTGGGATCGGCTTTCGGCAATTCTCCTGCCGATTCCCCGCCTAATTTTTCCATCGCCTGCTTCATCAGTGCTTCCATGTTCTGTCCGGCGCCCAGCTTCAGATCCCCCAGCGCCGCCAGAGACGGTACGCCCGCGCCGGCTTTCGCCTGCGCTAACTCCGCCTGCAATAACATCTGCGGCAGAAAACCGCCTACCGGCCCTACGTAACGGACCTTCCCCTTGGTATCCACCATCATCATCACCGGCGCTACCCGGCTGGTCAGATTCCATTGCGACTGGTTCACCGGGTCGCTGGCCACGCAGCTTGACCACGGCCAGCTTCCCTCCATCACAATGTCCGCCAGCTTGCCCGGATCCTTGATCGTATCCTGATTGACGGATAAAAACCCAACCTTGCCGCTCAGCACCATTTCCGTGAAAAGATCGCCGAATTGACTGGCGTTTCCTTTTAAATCAAATTCCGGTTTGGGGATCACCTTTTCCTGATCCCGCGGCCGGCTTTTTGCCATGCCCGACATCATTTGCTGAATATAATCGTTGGGATTCATCGTGCGGCTCCCCGTCTTTTTTCCGGTACTCCACAGCAGGGCACAGAGAATTTGCCCCTGGCCCGGCTCAAAATAAAAATAACTGCCGTTCAGATTCCGCAGGATCACCCGCTGGAAATCCTGCCCCAGATTCTCCCCCGGCATCGCCAGAACCGGTAATTTCAAAACGGTTTTACTCGTCCCCATTCCCATCATATACATCATGGGATTGGCCGCCGCCGCGGTACTTTCTTTTCTTTTGCGGGTTGCAGGCTTCCTGGCAGACGTTTTCCGGCTGTCCTCGGCGGCAGAGTCCGTCTCGCCGGTGGAACGGCTCCAAACACTGGACCTGCGCTGGGCTCTTTCTGCCTGCGCCGATTCCTCACGAGCTTTGGTTCCCGACCGGCCAACCGCATTCGGCTCCGACATCTCCAGATCTTCTCCCTCTGCCTCTTCTTCGAGTTCGTCCTCTTCCTCTTCCTCCTGCTCGACTACCGGACATCGTTTGGCCAGAATAGGCCGGACCAGTTCATAATCTTCATACAACAACCCCAGAACAATGGCGCTGTCGCTGATATTTTCGTTGTCCGGAGCCGCTTTCAAGGCCTTGGCAATCAGACTCAGGGCCTCCTGCCGATCGCCGGAAAAATGGGCCAGAAACGCCTCAATCAGCGTCACACTGGCCTTTTGCTCAGGCTCAAATTTAACGAAATAACGCCGGGAATCTTCCAGCTCCAGCTTGATGTCTTCGACGTCCTGAGCCGTCAGACTCTTCAAATCCGCCACCCGTTCCAACACCATTTCCAACACTTTTTCGATATGGCTGGCCGCCTCCCGCACCTCCTGCTCCTGGCTGCCTTGCATACCATACATCATGTCCATCGGATTTTGAGCCAGCATCTCCATCGGCCCCAGCAAACCAGATAAAATGGTAAAAATAAAAATACTGAAGATGATTCCTTTTGCTCGTTTTTCCATTGTATTCAACCCTGTTTCCTGCTGTTCTCTCATTTTATACAATCTGCCCCCTCTCACCTGCTTACTATTATAAATAAACCGAAATGATTTTTCAATGGAGAAAAAGGATAAACCCCCACCCCCGTTTTGCACCAACTCCTGTTTGCGCCTAAGTTCTTTTAAACAGGATGGTTACAATCCCTGCGACTTCGGCGAGAACATCGCCAGCTTCAATCCCTGGTTAAATTTTACATCCTCATACCAATAGCGGCTGACCAGTCTGCCCTGCCAGTCGTAACAACTGATGGACGTCGGCAGCAAATATTCCACATCGAATTCCAGCACCAGCCGGGCATAGGGATAATCCGCCCTGGGCGGTAAAATCCGCTCCATGGCCACACACTCCCGGCCATCCACTTTGGTACGGCCTTGATATGATATCTGTAAATCCCCGTATTTTTCTGCCTGTTTATATATTTTCAGCAAATTCTGCATCGACCGGTAAAAGCCAAACTGATCGCAACTGCTCCGGCTGGCTTTCCGCACTTCCTTGCTGCGGGGGTCACGCTTCACTGACTTGATCCAGCTCAGCAGGCCCGTCGGGTGTACCAGCATTTTATTTTCATTCTGGCCTTCCACATACAGCAGCTTATCAATTACCCCGGCATTTTCCTCCCAGCTCATCAGCACAGAAAAGGGATCTTCCATGAAAACAATGGCTATTTTTTCGGTCTGCCGTAATTTTCCGTTGATGCGTTCCTGCTTATAAAACGTTGCTGTATAATCAGTTACAGTACTTTCATACCGGTCGATGGCCCAATCCAGCAGTGCAATGTGATCGCTCTTGGCCAGCTCGGTGAGCCGGGCCGGTACATCCATCTCCGTCTTGCCGGGTAATTCCGAAAACACAGGGGCCGCCAGTAAAAACGGAAATCCGGTTCCTGAGTCCTGTTGCGCTTCAAATCCCATGCCCTGATAAAGATACGTAAACACCAGGATCCCCACTACGAAACGGGCAATAGAATACGTGCCCTTTTTCCAGAATAAGATATGCATAGTAGTACCTTATTTTCAAAAGGGTTATATTTCGAACATCTATATAACTCTATTTTTGTTTTGTTTAGTAATACTTATCGGCGGGCTGGTTTATTTACCTAAAATCCTTTCATAACCAAAATAAAGGGTCCCTAGACCATTCCCTTTACCTGATTCAATACCATTATATGTTATAAAGACCACAAAAGCAAAGAAATCCAGTAAAATAGATTTAACCCCCTAATTATCAATAACTTACATTTTGCCTTTATACGACAGATTCCCAATCACCCCGGCCGTGGTAATCTTTTTTTTATCTTTCTCTTTTCCCAACTTATTCTATCCATAGAACAGATGGAAACGAATTTATTGGATTTTACCGGCGAAATGCTTGTTACTTGCAAACCGGTAAGGATTGGGATAAAATTATCCGGTTGTAAACGGTATGGTAAAAAAACGAGTTTTCCCGCTGTAATGGAGAGATTATGCGAAATGGGGTTTATCAAAGGTGTTTGGTTGCCGGTATGATGGTGTTTTTCAGTCTGGCCGTTCTATTAAACCATGCTGCCGGACAAACGCGGTACGGCCAGCCGCAGGAGTCCAGGTACAGCATTACGGCCGACAAGCGGCCCTGGAAGGGATTTCCCTGGCTCATCGGGGCTGGATTAACGGCGATTACCCTGATGGTTAGTTTCAAAGATGCCAAACGGACGCATCTGGACTAATAGTCCGGTATAGAACTATCCATAGGGGTGTTCTCCGGAAACCATGGATGAAAATCCGCCTCCTGAGGTAGGGAACGGATTTTAGCAAAACGATTGTGAGGTGCACTTATGAAACAGAAGAATAGTCGATGGCTGGTGGTTTTGATAGGCATCAACGCCTTGTTGCTGACGGCGGTGGTGATGCACCTGGTAGAACTGCCGCAGGCGCAGGCCCAAACGGCTCGCACCGGCAGTTCCGCCGGCGGTGAGTATCTCCTGCTGCCGGGCAAAATCCCGGCACAGTCAGGAGAAGTGGTTTGGATTGTGGATGTGAACAATCACCTCCTAGCCAATTGTATTTACAACCGAAATCGCCGCGAGATTCAGTTCAGCGAATTCCTGGATCTGAAAGAAGCGTACGAATCGTTCCTGATTCCATCAGCGCCGGTTCTTCCGGAACCCGCTCCCGGAGGTGTACAATGAGAAACCAAAAAACAATGATCGGTTTTTTACTTTGTTCCGCCGTATTTCTCAGCGGCCTGCTGATCTTTATCAATACCAGGGAATCCGGATCGGCCTATGCGAAAACCTTTGGCATTCAGGGCGGCAATTATACCGCGCTTATTGCCCGGGTGGAAAGCGACTCGGATGCGCTTTGGATGCTGAAAACCGATGACAGCATCTTGATGGCCTGCCAGACGGATTCCAAGGGCAGAATCACCGTTTTGGCAATGGCGGACCTGCAGGAAATTTTCTCTCAGGCCGCCGCCCGGCAGATGCGGGAAACCCCGGCGAACGAGACTGAAGAAGGCCCCGCTCCGGTCCTCCGAAGGAGAAGATAGGTTGACAATCCAGGGGAAAGCCGGCGACAACGCCGGAGATCTGGCCCAGGCGGTTCTGGCGGGGAAAGCCATCTCACGGGAGGAGGCTTTGTGTCTGCTGGAACTGACCGGCGATGATCGGTACGATTTGTTTTATTGGGCGAATCGGATTCGTCAGGAACGGGCGGGGCAGGCAATCTCCCTGTGCTGTATCGCCTCCGCCCGAACCGGTCGGTGCAGCGAAGATTGCCGGTTTTGTGCCCAGTCCGGGCATTACCAAACCACGATGGAATCCCGGCAGATGAGCCTCCAGGAATTGCAGGCGGCAGCGGAATCCGCCCGGAAGATCGGCGCCCATTCCTTCGGCATCGTCTCCAGCGGCTACGGCCCCACCGAAAAAGAGCTGGACCGGCTCGAAGAGGTTTTCCAGTGTATTTCGCAGATGGGCAATCTGCAATGCTGTGCGTCGCTGGGCTGCCTGAATGAGCAGCAGGCCCGGCGGCTGCGGGCGATGGGGGTGCAGCGGTGCCATCACAATCTCGAGACCTCGCGGCGGTTTTTCCCGCAGATTGTCAGCACGCATAGCTATGAGGAACGGCTGGCCACCATACAGGCCGCCAAAACGGCGGGCATGGAGGTATGCAGCGGCGGAATCTTCGGGATGGGGGAAAAGCTGGAGGACCGGGTGGATTTGGCTTTTACCCTGCGGGAGCTGGATGTGGATTGCGTGCCGATTAACTTTTTAAATCCGATACCCGCAACCCCGCTGGAAACAGCCGAGCCCCTGCCTCCGCTGGCCGCCCTGCAGATTATCGCCATGTTCCGGTTTGTGCTGCCGGATAAGCAGATCGAGGTTGCCGGAGGGCGGGAGAAATGCCTGCGGGATCTGCAAAGCTGGGTTTTTCACGCTGGGGCCAGCCGCTGTATGGTCGGGAATTATCTGACTACGGCTGGGCGCAACCTGGCGGACGACTTTCAAATGCTGCAAGACCTGGAACTGCCCCTGCTGAATAGAGAGAACCATAGCTGAATCGGCAAGGGCTTGTATCACCCGAAATTTCATGCCCGCTCCGGCGAGAAATAATCACAATCCCCTTATTTTCAGACAGTTACAATAATTTTAAATTCCCTTTTCTCCCCCTTGACATTTTGCAAGAAATAGATAGAATTCTTGTTTTACAGGTTTATCCGCAAGGGTCATACCGATACCCGGATAAATGCAAGTGATTCCCCGATAGCTCAATCGGTAGAGCGAGCGGCTGTTAACCGCTAGGTTACTGGTTCGAGTCCAGTTCGGGGAGCCAGAAATCCATCCGCTGATTTCAGCGGTTCTTGTTTAACGAGAAGACCCCGTGGGGTGATCCCCTCGGGGTCTTGTCGTTTCCGGCGTGTCCACGCTGACTTACGCCCGCCCGCACATTAACCCCGATTCTCCGTTTCGAAGCTCACCGCTCGGGGTTCGGGTGCAACCGTTGGGTTTGCGCGCGCTCACCGAAAATGTCCTCTCCGAATTCTCCCGTTCTCCGTTTTTCGAGTCGCCTTGTTTAACAGCCCGGCTGCATCCGGACACCCGTTTCGACATTTCGAACTCCCCTCCGGTAGG
>JAKJEP010000118.1 GCA_022705365.1 Planctomycetota bacterium
GAACGGTAAAGGTGACTGACTTCTGGAAGACCACCTCATGATCCGGCCCGACCACCATGACCCGCACCGGGTACTCGCCCGGCAGCAATTGATCTTCATTGGCCAACACGGTTTCCAGATTCACCTTATCGCCGCTGTAGATATGTACCGGCTCCACAAAATTACACCAGCGCAGTTTCGAAAACACATCCGTCATCACATCCACCGTACCGGGTTTTAACTCGCGGAAAAAGGATACCAGCCCTTCGCCAACCGGCGACATAGCCGCATCGGTGGTACCTGTCAGGCTGTAGCCGATGACATAAGGGTTGGCCCGAATGGCATTGATTCCCTCCTCCCGCAGCAAGGCCATACGGGTCACACTCTGCTTGAAAAACTCTTCTGGCCGGGCAAAAACCTCTGCCATTTTCCAGTCGTTCCAGTCCTTCAGGAATTTTTCATAATCCTTCCGGATGGGTTTGGGATCCTCGATGTCCGGCCTGCCGAGCTGTTCATATTGCCGCAGAATACGCGGCAGGTTAATCGCCGAACCGACGCCGTATTCCGAAGCGAAAATCGGCATCGGTTTGCCCAGGTCGCGGTTCCAGTACATATCCGCCGACCGCATCTGGGTAATGGTATCCCGGGTATGGGGAGCACCCTTATAGGGATGGATATCCAGAAAACCCTGCTGCCAGAGGCCCGAACCAGGATTGCTGAAATTGCCCGTGATCGCAAACTGGTACCCCTGATAAACACCCGGTTTTTGATACCGCGTAAATGTTCCCTCCTCAATAGACTTATCACCGGTGGTTCGAATATAACCATACTGCCAGAGGCCGCCCGGATTGTCCTGTTTACTGAACTGCCGGGCCGGATTATATGTCGCCTGCGAGTCCGAGGAAGAAATATCCGCCAGCAGATCGATTAAATCCGTTTCATATTTATCCGATCCATGTCCGGCCGCAAAATCAAGGGATTGCCCTTTTTCGACTTTCAGCTTTCCTTTATAACCCACTTCGCCGCCCCGGCCGTTCAGATTCACAAAATCCTGACAAATAATCTTGCCGTCCTGGAGCACATAGACATCTGTGGTAGTCCCCTGGCAGGCACTTTTGAATAGGGCATTCACATCATACTCACCGGTTTTCTCCGCCGTCCAGCGCACCGTACTATATACCGTATCCCCATTGGCGGCCTTTTTGGGCTTCATCACCAGATGGCCGACCTTGATCTCCATGTTGTCTTCCATCATGGTACGTTCCGTACCGTTGTATCCGACCAGCGGCGAAAGATCCGAATAGAACTCGGCGGTGAATCCCCACCAGCCCCAGCCCTGATCCACTTCAATTAGCAGCTCATTTCTGCCCTTTTTCAGCGTCACCGGAATCATCAGCGGCGAAAACAGCGCCGTTCCCACCACCTCCCGGCATAAAATCTGCTCCCCATTCACCCAGACCGCCATGCCGTCATCACTCTTCACCCGCAGCAGAACCGTGGCATCCACCGGCGACTCAATCGCAGTATAGGCATACGCAGTTATATTTCGGCGGGTATCGACATACTTGAGCACTTCCTTCCAGGTAATCTTACTATTTTTCCCATCATAGCTGGCGTTCAGGTCTATTTTTTCCTCTGGCGGAAAAACAGTCTTCAGGCCGGCGCTGCCGTCCCGGTCATTGGCGTTCTCAAACGGTCCGATGATATGAAACCGGCTGATCTGCTCGTTCAAATCACTTATCAACTTGCCCTCCTCCATATCGCTATCCACAAAATCGTGCCAGTAATTCATATCATGCAGGCCGGGCGATACAAACCCGTGCCAGCCGCTGTCCAGCATGACCATCCGCGTATCATCCAGCGAACGCACCAGCGGCAGCGTATCAATGGCATGTTCCAGCACCGCCCCCTCGAACGTCTCGTTCAGCAGCCCCCACATCACGATCGAAGGATAATTCCGGTCCCGCAGAATCGCCCCGCGCACCGATTCATCGAACCGCGCCTTCATATAGTCCGAATTGTCCAGCAGCCAGGAACCGGGATGCTCAGAATACACCAGCAGCCCCATCTCATCGCAGAGCCGCACCTGGCTGCGGTGCCCGTTGGTCCCGAAAATCCGGATCATATTCATGTTCATAACCTTGCTTTGCAAAATGGATGCCCGGATCATGGCCGGATCATGCGGAAACCGCTGGCCCACTGGGAAACAGTTGCCGTCGTGCGAACTTTTCAGAAATATCCGTTTGCCGTTGAGCCGGAAATAACCATTTTCAAACCGAAAGTCCCGGAATCCAAACCGCGTGGTAAAGGCATCAAACGAATCGGAATCATCTCGCCGGACACGAACTTCGAGATTATACAGATAGGGATCATCCACATGCCAAAGCCGGGGATTCTCGATCTTCAGGGAAGCCTTGAATACCCCGCCGTCACCGTGGACTTTCTGTATTTCCGTATAATAGGTAATCGCTTTCGTAAAATAGTAAGGCGTTACCATATACTCAACCGCCAGATTCTCGGATTTTTCCCCGGGATTCACTACGGCTGTTTCGATAGCCAGCTCACCGGTTTTGGCATCGGGCCTGACATATACATCGGCAATATAAACCGCCGGTACGATCAGCAATTCCACCGAATCCAGAATCCCGCCCTCATTTGGCCCGTTGCCCGGCGCCATCGGAATCGCGTTGTTACGGTGCGGCGTCTGATTCAGCGTAATCTCTTCGATCATATCATACGTCGGATTCAGCACCCGCACCGCCAGCCGATTTTTCTCACCCGACCGAATCGCATCGGTTACGTCAAACACAAATACCGATTCGCTGCCCTCGTACTCACCAATCTTGACATCGTTCAGCCAGATATCCGATTTGTAATCCACCGACCAGAACTTCAGTATATACCGGCCATGCTTATGCGGATTCTTTGGGGCCTCAAATTCCTTCCAGTACCACGCCAGGCCGTGATACCCCGGAAAGGCATCCTGGATGATCCAGGGAACTCTCGTCTGTTTCGCCCTCGGCTGAACTGACTCCCACCATCGCTGCTCCTTCCCAACCTGATTCGGATCAATCGCCAGCATCCAGTCCTCCCCGTCCAGCAGCACCGACTCACTGCTCACATCTTTCGCACTCGCGCAGGAAAGCAGCAGGAGGATCCCACCCAGAAAGAAAGCTATCGATAATATCTTGTGCATCGCAGTACTCCCTATATTTACTTGCCAATGGCCATATAGTTGATCATATTTCGCAGCAGACGATCCGCCTGCGGCACTTTGTCCAGGTTTTCCCGGACCAGCATGGTGTTTACCAGAAATCGCCCCTGGCCCCGTTCAAATATCGCGCACATCAGGCCGCTGGAGATGGTGCAGCGAGTCACATTATTCCCCCCGGCGATCACCTCCGCCGGCTTATCCACCTCCATGAGGTACTTGTCCGGAACGATCTCCCGATAATAGGTATAATCCATCAGCCCGCCCCGCTGGAGACCATCAAATATCGGATGATTGGCGGCCCACTGATTGGTATGATAGACCCACTGTTCCTGTGTGCCAAACTTTCCTTTGTTCTTTGCTAGCGGCAAAAAGGCAGTGGTATCCTGATCCTGCTGGAATATCTCATGGTTCAGGAAAATGACATCGGAGCCGTTCTCGATTCGTCTGGTCAGATCGGCAAAAGCCGCTTCGCCGCCCGGTGCAGCCGCCCCAGCCCCAGCCAGGATCAACTGCTTGGTCTCCACCGGCACACTTGCATCAAATTCCCGCCAGGTAATCTTATTTTCTTTCAGCCATCTTTCCAATTCTGCATCCTCTCCCCAAAGAACCACTTCGCTGGCAACCGGCGGCATCTCGGATTTGTTCAATACATAAAATTCCGATTCCTCGCCCGCCGCTGCACCGGACTCGGTGAAACTGACCACCAGGCGATATTTACCCGTTGGCCCGCTGACGGCGATATTCTGCTGGAAAACCGGTAGGGCAAAAGACGGCTCTCCCTCGGGAATGGTTACGATAAAGTCCTTTTCAAATATTTTCTGATTCTCCGGCCCGAATACCCACACCCTGGCCGCATAATCACCGGTCTGTAACTGGTCTTCGTTGGATAACACCACCTCCAGCGTGACTTCATCGCCGCTATAAATATTGTATGGCTCCACAAATGTACACCACCGCAATTTAGCCCAACTATCAAAAATCGCATCCATCGTGCCCGGTTTGAACTCCCGGAAGGTGGTAAACAGTCCCTCACCCGAATCCCCCTGATCCACCGCCCCGGTAAGGCTGATGCCGACCAGGTTAGGATTGGACCGCAGGGCGTTAATTCCACGGGTGCGTTCGCGGGCCATGAAGGCAATGCTTTGTTTCAAAAATTCCTCCGGTCGACCAAAAATTGAATCCATACCCCATTTTTCGTAATCCGTCAGAAAACGATCGCAATACCCCTTATGGTTCACGGCACTGTCAATGTGAGAATATCCAAACTGATTAAATTGCCGCACAATCCGCATCCAGTTCTGGCCGCTGCCCACCCCGTACTCGGACATAAAAAATGGCTCCCCATCGCCTACCGTCCGCAGCTCGTTGAGTTCCTGCCAGCGGTGCGGTACCCGTTTGTAATGGTGGCCGTCTTTCAAATCACTTTCCCACACCGGCGAGCCGGGATTGCTCAGTGTGCCGGGCTGGAGACGGTCCGTCCCGATTTCTTCCAGGGCCTCATTGATGAACGGTTTGAAACTGGAGGCATCCATCGGCCCGGCAAAAAACATCCCGTAACTCCAGGGGCCGCTGGGATTCTCGCTAGCCGAAAAATCCCGGCCTGCATCGTAAACCTTACCCGACTCTGTGGTAATCACCGCCGCAAAATCGGTGGCATCGGCGCTGTAGTACCCATTGCCGAATCCCAGGGCAAAATCGATGGTGTCGCCTTTGGCAGCCTTGACCTGTCCTTTCCATTTTGCTTCTTTGCCGCCATCGTTTACATTGACATATCCGTCAAAAAGAATTTTCCCATTATGTAGCACATGGCCGTCGGTCGTCGGGCTGGGCGCCGTCTGCGCCCAAAAGGAGGCCTGAATATCGCAAACGGCATCTTTCGGGGCCTGCCACCGCACGACCGCATATTCCCCGCCGCCGCCCGGATGCAGTACCAGTTCTCCTGGACGCCACATCGTACCGGCATAGCTGATTTCCTTATCTCCCACCACTGAGGTAACACAAGGTTCTCCCACCCCGCGCAGATGCAGCGAAACCAGTCCTTCCGGCGACTTCGGTGCATCCCCGGCATAATGCCACACCGGATGTCCGCTATTTAGAAACACCAGCCGATCCCTATCCAGCGACCGAACCAGCTTCAAAGTCTGGGTGGCATGAACCATAACGGCTCCGTAACCGGTTTCATTCAGCAGCCCCCAGGCGGTCACGCTGGGATGATTCCGATCCCGAAAAATCATCTCCCGCACCGACTGGTCGAACCACTCCTCGAATCGCGGCGAATACCGCATGCACCAGGAGGCATACGACTCCTCATACATCATCAAACCGATCTCATCGGCCAGGTTAAGCTGATACCGCGTCGGGATCCCCGCAAGAAATCGAATCATGTTAAAGCCCATCACCTTCCAGTTGAGAAGATCCCGGCGCAGCAGGTCCGGATCATGCGGAATCTGAAATCCGATCGGGCAGCAGTTGCCCGTATGGGCACATTTCAAAAACAGCCGCCGGCCGTTCAGCCGGAAATAGCCGTCCTGAAACGCAAATTCGCGAAAGCCGGTCTTGACTGTAAATTCGTCCCTCGATACCGGATATTCATCCGCCGTAAGCCGAGCGGTCACTCGATATAAAAAAGGATCGCTCAGCTCCCACAGCCGCGGATTGTCAATCATCAACTCCGCCCGGATCCGGCTGTCGCCGAGCGCGGCTGTCGTTTCCATTTGCAGGGTCTGGATTGCCAGACCGCCGGCTGCCGGTGCGGCCGTAAATGCCAGTGCAACGGATTGCGCCTTCTTCGTACTGTTCTGCACGGAAACCTCCATGCTCAGTTTACCTGTTCGCATTTCGGGCAGAACATGCACATCCGCGATCCGCACCGCCGGCGCCAGGATCAGTTCAACCGAATCGACAATCCCGCCGTGATTGTACACACCCTCCGACTTGCACCGGTGTGGCGTCTTGGTCAGCTCGATCCCGTCGATGGGAGTAGTACCCGGATTCAGCACGCGAACCGCCAGCAGATTTTCCCCGCCGGGACGAACTGTATCGGTGGCGTCCAGCGTAAAAGGCGTTTCCCCGCACTCGTGCCCGCCCAAATATTTTCCGTTCAGCCAGACATCCGCCTTGAAATCCACCGCCCAGAATCGCAACAGCGTCCGCCCGTCCTTATGTACATTTTCTGGGATCGCCAGCTTCTTCCAGTACCACACCACCCCGTCATACCAGGGAAAATAATCCTCGATCACCCATGGGACTTTCGCCTGTTTGGCATCAGGTTGTACGCCGTTCCACCATTTCTCTTCCCGCCCGATGTTCTTTGGATCCGTCGCCAGTTGCCAGTCATTGCCATCCAGGGAAATGATTTCACAGGTTTTTACCGTTAAAGGTCCGGATTGAGAACCTGCCGCCAAATTCCATAGAGATACAAGAAAAAACAGGAATAAGGTATTACAATTTAATTTGTTCACGTCTAATTCCTTTCACTCAGGCGTTGGCTGTTTTTCTTGTCATTTTTCCGTTATACCGGCGGCCAGGACAGCCGAAACTTCAAACTGATGATTATCCACCTGTTCCGATTTCTCCTCCAGTAACGTAATCTTCAGTCGATGCGGCCCGGCTGGCAGATGGTCCGCTATCTGGACAAAGCGGCTGTAGCCTCCGCCCCAATCCTGGGAGAAATAGGCTTCCAGCTTCACCGGCGGCAGGTCGTCCACCTGGACCGAAGCAATTCCTCCCTTCTGGTTTGTGTAGTGAAAAATCAGACTAATTGTGGTTCCCGCCACTTCAAATTCCAGTGTGCTGCCGGGTGTTTCCGCTGTCCAGCCATTGAAAAACGGCTGATTCGTCTTTCCGGCCCAGCCGTTACCAACAGCCGGCGTTATGCTCTCGGCATCGTAATAAGCGGCATGTTCATAAATATCGCTGATCAATGGCTCAGGAAGCGGTGGAGTATCCGGAAGGTCATCAACGGACGGAACAGTTGTCCAGATGCTATCCAGAAAAGAAACTATAAACTCTGCACAAAGGGCATGCCCCTTATCATTCGGATGAACTGTATCTGCTTCGATATCATCCCATTGCATTCGCCCAGCTTGAAGTTCCAGCCACAGTGCATCACGCATAGAAACCATCGGCAGGTCGTAATGATTGCCAATTCGCATATGTTCCGTCTGAACATTATTTCCCTGATTATCCATCGTGAAAAATAACATAACCGCGGGCTGGTTAGGCATAGCCAGAATCTGGCGGGTCAGTCCCTCCAGCGTTTCGGCGGCCCTGGGACTACCGTTATCATTTACGGCATATTCAATCACCACAAAATCCGGCTGGTATTTCAACAGATGTTTTTGCACTCGATGGGTACCCAAATCGGAACCGGTCGCACCGATACCGGCATTAATGAACTTGATTTTCACCGCTGCCGGGGAATGTTCCCGCCACCATTTCGCCACAATATCGGCCCATCGATGGTCAGGAGAACTGGCCAAAGCTCCGCCGATAACGCCAACCGTTACCGGCTGTTTATCCTGCAAACGTGCCATAACCTTTTGCAGGCGAACCACATTCCCTTTGCTAAGCAAAGAACGTTCTATAATGCGACTATGGTCCGGATCCGTTTTTTTGTAATGAATCAAAACCGAACCCGGTTTTTCCGGAATAGTGATTTCCATGGTTTGCAGAGATTTTCCGGATAGTCTCTGCCATGATCCATATTCATAGGTTTCCCCGGTAATACTGACCTCATATTGAGCATCCGGATCGATATTCCGCAGGGAAATCTCACAATTTTTATACCCGCTCAGCGGCCGGCGGAAGACCATCGCACAGCCCTTTCCCAGGTCCGGCCGGTCCCACTGACAGGCATACCACACCTCATCCGAATCCAGCGGCTGCAGTAGCGGGTAAAAATCTCCCAAAACCAGCGGCCGCAGCATCCGCAATTCCGCGATAGCCTGCTTGGCCGTTTCCACGGGAAAATTTTTATCGACCAGGTCCACACAAAATACCCCCCCACCGCAAAAATTGCTGCGAAAACTATACGGCTCCATTTCCCAGGTAGGCCCGGCATGTAACGGCACATACAATGACAGCCCGCCGATGAGATTCTGATTCCCCGTGCCCATAAAAACGCGATTAGGCGGCCACGACCAGGCCGGCCAGTCATTCAGATCACTGCGATGGAGGTAATAACACCGTTTCATAGTCTCAATATCAATCCGATTGCCGCCCCCGCAGCAGCTATCAATCTTCAGCCCCGGGTTCCGCCGCAGCAGGCCCGAATAAAACTGATACAGCCCGTCAATATGTTTCATTTCCGCGATACCCTGCCGGTCCTCCGCTCCTTCTTCCGACGGAATGTCGCTGCCGTCTTCCCGATAGATATTAATCCCCCATTCCTGAATAAATCCGCAAATCAGATCCGTCAATTTCTCCCGCGCCTCCGGCTCCCCCAGCTTCCAGATGCCGCCCCGGCCTTCTCCGCCCCCGTGAATGTACTGCGGGTACTCCTTCGCCCACTGGGTCCCCCCGTTGACGCTCATCGGGATCATCCACAACAGATAATCCATCCCGTGCTGATGGGCCAGGTCCGCTATCGGCTTGATCCCGCCCGCAAACGCATCCGGACGCGGATACCAGTTCCCCAGGTTCTGCTGCCAGGGTTGCGGAAACCACCAGGCATCCATCCAGATCGCCTCAAAACCCATATCCCCATATTTCGGAATCGTATCATATTCAATCTTCTCGTTATAGTCATCCCACCAGGCCTCCCAGATCCGCCCTTTCGCTGCTGCCTGCCGGATCACCTGCACCATAGCCACCCCTGCCAGCGGCGGCAAAGTCGGCTGGCCCTTTTGCCGCGGCACGTAGTGGTCGATCACCAGTTTGCGAAACTGGTTATGCCCGTCAATCATCTCATGCCCGCTCCAGGGCAGTATCAC
>JAKJEP010000119.1:0-8720 GCA_022705365.1 Planctomycetota bacterium
CGGTTTGACGGCGGGGGGGGGCTGTGATAAAATCCTAGAAATGGCAAACGGATGCAATTTGGATTGAAACTTGGTTACGGCAATAGGTTACGACGAGATATTTCTGCAGCATCGCACCGGGAAGCACCCGGAGCGGCCCGCCCGGCTGGTCAGTATCGTGGAAAAGTTAAAAAAGGATGTGATATGGGACCGGTTGCTGGCGGTGGAAAACCGGGTGGATCCGGATGCGTGGATCCGTTTGATTCATACGGAAAGCTATATTGAAAGGCTGAAATCGGCCTGTGAAAATGGGCTGCCGTTTATTGATACGCCGGATTCGGCGATCTGCCGGGACTCCTATGAAGCGGCCCGCCAGGCGGTTTCGGTGAGTCTGGCAGCCTGCGATTTGATCGCGGCGGGGGAGGCGCAAAACGGATTTTGTGCTTTGCGTCCGCCGGGCCATCATGCGGAGTCGGACCGGTCGATGGGCTTTTGTTTGTTTAATAATGCAGCGATTGCCGGCCGATATTTACAGAAGCAGCATGGATTGAAGCGGATATTGATCCTGGACTGGGATGTGCATCACGGCAACGGCACGCAGAACAGCTTTTGGCGGGATGATACGGTGTTTTATTGCAGCCTGCATCAGCACCCGGCGACGTGTTTTCCGGGCACGGGCTGGCCGAATGAGTTTGGGGAGGGGCCGGGGCGTGGTTATACGCTGAACCTGCCGCTGGAGCCTGGGGCGGGGGATGAGGAATTTTTGGAGTTATTTTGGACCAATTTTATGCCGATGGCACGAGAGTTCAGGCCTTCGTTTGTCCTGATTTCCGCCGGATTCGACGGGCATCGGAAAGACCCGCTGGCGCAGTTGAATTTGTCGGAAGAAGCGTATATACTGGCAGGACGAGAGATAAAACGGCTTGCGGAGGAATATTGCCAGGGCCGACTTTTGTCTTTACTGGAAGGCGGTTATCAGTTAGGTGTATTAAGCCAGTGTGTGGCTGATCATATAAAAGTGTTACTGGAACAGTGAATTGGAGCTATGAGATGAAAAAAGTTTGGCTGTATGGATATGTGGTATGCCTGACGGCGGGATTACTGGCGGCTGGGTGCGCGGGAAAAGAAAAAAAACCGGAAAAACCGGTGGAGCCGGCGGCTGTCGAGGAAGAAGCGGCGCCGGCGGAGGAGGCGGTAATCGAAGTTGAACCGGCGAAGCCCGAAGAGCTTTCGAAGGAAAACGGGCTGCTGACGGTAGATAAGCCGGTCTATGATTTTGGGGAGCTGGAGCCGAAAAAGAAATTTCAGGGGGAATATGTGTTGAAAAACGAAGGGAAGGCAGCGCTGGAGATCCAAAATCCGGTGCGGAAGAGCTGCGGCTGTACCGAGTTGAAGCTGGATAAATACAAGCTGGAGCCGGGGGAGTCAGCGCTGCTGAAGGTGGTATATACCTCCAATTCCAGTCCGGGTGAAACCGAAAAGCATATCTGGGTGGATGTAGTGCCGCCGGGGCAGCCGAAGACGCTGACGTTGAAGCTGAAAGCCCGGGTCAGCCAGCATGTGCAGGCGATGCCGGAGAAGCTGGAATTCCAGATACGCGATACACCGGATAATGTCGGCGAGGTGACGCTGAAGAGTCTGGACGGCAGCGAGTTTGCGATCACCAGCATCAACAGCAGCGGCAATGCGGTGGAAGGGGTATTTGATCCGCAGGTCAAGGGGACGGAGCTGAAGGTGCCGTTGAAGCTGAAGCAGGACAGCCTGCGCAAGGTACAGAACGGGGTTCTGAATATAATGATTAATCACCCGAAGGTGGATTCCGTGCCGATTAACTTCAAGGTGGAACCGCCCTTTGCGGCCAATCCGCGGACCCAGTTTTTCCGGGATATGGAGCGGAACAAGGTCCAGAAGGTGCAGGTGACGGTGGTGTCCAATTATAATGAGCCGTTTGAAATCAGCAATCTGCGGAGTGAAAAGGGATTTATCAAGGTGGTGAACCAGAGCCGGGATGAAAGCACGAACAGTTATAAAATTGAACTGGAGGTGACGGCGCCGGAGACGGGAAATATCCTGAATGACTATCTGTATGTGGAGATAGCCGGGCGACCGGAGGATACCCTGAAAGTGCATTGTTACGGGCGTATCAAAAAGGATTAACCCAAAGACCGCAACAGAAGGAACGGCATGATGCGAAACGCGAAGTATATATGGCAGAGCGGGGTGGTATTGCTGGTGGTTCTGCTGCTGGCGTGGCCGGCTGGCATTGGTGTGCGAAATTCGGCGGCGGAAGAGCAGGGAACGGCTACTCCCGCCGGGGCGGGGCAAACGGCGGTCCCGGAAGCGCCAAGCGGTTTTGTGCTGCTGCTGACGGGGAACTGGGGGGGGCAGATCGAGCCGTGCGGCTGTTCAGAAAAGCAGTTGGGCGGGATTGACCGCCGCAGCCACATCCTGAAGGCGATCCCGGCGTCGGGCCGTCTGCTGGTGGATGCCGGCCCGCTGATTGATAAAGAGGATCTGCAGTCGCGGTTGAAATTTGAAACCTTTCTATTCAGTTTGAAGCATCTGAACTATGACGCCATCGGCCTGAGCGGGGAGGAACTGCTGGTGAAGAACGAGCTGAAACCTTCCGAGCTGCCGCCGCTGGTGATGACGAACATGGCGGAGCCGGCGCGGCAGACGTTCGAGGCGCTGGGATACCTGCAAAAGACGCTGGCGGCGGGGGAGGAGCAACTGGATTGTCTGGTACTGTCGCTGGCGCGGGAACTGCCGGCCTCCGCGACGGACCATCAGAAAAAGCTGGTGCAACTGCAGGACTCGGCGGCGGCGGTGAAGGAGATGCTGGCGTCTCTGAACATCGATCCGGAGAAGTCAACGCCGGACCGGCTGATTGTGGTTACGATGTCCGAAAAGAACAAGGGATTGGCGGAGAAGCTGCAGCAGATGCCGGCACTGGATGTGATTGCCACGGTGGGAACGGCGGATGAACCGGAATTGTGTGAAGCGAAGACCGGGCCAGTGATGGTGACTACCGGCCGGCTGGGGAAATACATTGTTCGGATTGACGTGCCGTTCGGCTACCGGGATAATCCCAGCCAATTGCGGTTCCAGCGGATTGCCATCGAGGAGGATTTTGAAAAAGACGCGGTGATTGTCAGCCGCATCGACGATTATCAACTGCAGATGCAGATCGAGCAGTTGGTAGAGGACGAAACCAAGATTGTCCGCCAGCCGCTGGAGGGAGGCAACCGGTTTGTGGGCAACGTTTCGTGCGGCGCGGCGGACTGCCATGAGGATATCTACCAGAAGTGGCGCGAGTTCCGGCACGGCTATGCGCTGGAGACGCTGGAAAAGGTGAATCGCCAATACGATCCTTCCTGCGTTTCCTGCCATACGGTGGGGATGGCGTATGAGAGCGGCTTCCGGTCGCGGGAGAAGACGCCGGATCTGGCGGATGTGGGATGCGAGATGTGCCACGGGCCGGGCGAGAAGCATCAGCAGGATGTGTATGAGGAATACCAGACGGTCTTTACTGCCTGCGAGCAGTGCCACGACCACGAGTCCAGCCCCAAATTCGAGAAGGAGCGGGAGGACTATTTCAAGAAAATCGAGCATTGGACGGTGCCGCGGGAATACTGGGAATAAGCCGCGGGCAGCGGTTTGATTTACGGCTGGGCGATCATGGCCTTAAACAGCAGGTCGGCGATGGCCTGCATGCCCTTGTCGCCGGGATGGGCGGCTACGCCTTCGTGCTGGTAGCTGCGTTCCGAGCGGGCCATCATCGATTCGTCCCGGCCAAGCTGGCCGATATAGACATAGAGGCCGCCGATTTCCGCGCAGCACTGCCGCATGATATTGTCTCTGATCTCTTCCGGCCAGAAGCAGCTCCGCACGTAGATGACCGGCCGGCCGCTTTTCTTAACCGTTTGCAGGAGGCGGGTAAAACTTTTCCGGAAACCGGCCTGTAATTCTGCCGTATTTAATGGGGGCACGTTCTCCCCGATGGCGATTACGGCAATATCGGGCTGGAAGGCCAGTTGTTCCCGGAGCCGGGACTCGATTTCATAGGTTTCGAAATTCCGCTCGAAGTCGGCGATATTGTTGACCGAAATCCGCGGCTGTTTGCCGGTCAGGGCGGCGAGCGAATTGGTCAGCAGGTGGACATAATCCTTGTCTTCGCTGCCGGCGGCCATGCCCCAGTTGCCGTCCCAAAATACCTGGGGGGCAGGGGGATGCAGGGTGATGCTGTTGCCCAGGAAGAGGAGGCGGTCCGCCTGGATGCCGCAGCCGCCGGGTGTGCGGGCCGGCTGGGGGTCGGGCGGAGCAGGGGAGTACAGTTCGATTTCGCTGATCTGGCAGGCGTTGGCATAGGCCGGGTTGGCGGAGGCCCGGATGATCAGGCGGAAGGTGTCGGTCGTTACCGGGTCAATGTCTGCCCGATAGTAGCGCGGATTGCGGTTTAGATAATCCTCGACATCGAACACCGTTTGATCCCGGCCCTCGAGGCGAACGATCCCCTGAAAGCTGGTCGGGTAACCGGCCGGGTCGGCAAAGCGGATCACAATGGTGCCAATCCGCGCCGGCTGGGGCAGCTTCACTTCGATCCAGTGGGGATGGGGGGTATCTAGCGTAGAGACCCAGCGGTTGGAGAAGTCCCACGGCCCGGCGATGATGCCGTCGATGGCTTCGCCGGTACAGGCAGGCTCTTTGTCATACTCACTATCGGCGGTCACCGTTGCCCCTTTGTTGGCCAGGGCCAGGTCGTCCAGCCGCACGCCGCGTTCCGCCTGTAAATCCGGGGCCACTTCCCGGATGGCGGAGTGCCAGGCATCGCCCGTTTCATAGGCGGTACTCAGATTCAGCGGCTGGGGCAGCCAGGTGCGGAAACGGTTGGTCTTGCTCCAGCGGTTGCCGGCGGAAGAATAGTCGCACAGGGTCAGCATTTTGGGGGCGCCGTTGACCAGAAACGGGACCTCGAAGGCCATCCAGGTGCCGGCCTGTTGGGCGGCCTGCGGACTGGGTTTTAGCTCGGCCAGCGTGGCGGCGTTCCGATCCAGTTCGATCTCGGTGCTTGGCTCCATGGGGACGAAGCGGTCATCCAGGGCCAGCACAATCGGCCCGCGCTGCAAGGCTAGCTGTCCTTTACCGTCCGGGGCTTCCACGACCCGGGTTTGCATATCCAGCGTCAGTTCGATCTGGTCGCCGCTGCTCCACGGGCGATTGATTTTCGCGTAGGTGCCCGGCTGAACCGGATGGTCTTCGCCGTTCACTTTCAGGGTGGTCTTTTGACTCCAGGCCGGGATCCGCAGCGCCACCGTGAAGGTCTCCGGCTGGTCGGGCTTGACGGTTATTCGCACAGCGCCTTCGTGGGGATAGTCGGTTGCCATTTCGAGCAGGACCTTGCCGCCGGAAGCGGTTCTGGTTTCCGCCTGGCCGGGAAAATACAGGTTGACCGCCGGTCCCTCCGCGGTCTGCATCACGGCCCAGAAGGGCGTGAGCATCAGGCCGCGGCAGCCGCTGACGATGCAGCAGCTCAGGCCGATATCGGCCTGGGCCACCCAGCTCGGCACCCGCTCGCCCAGCAGCCCGTCGTAATAACCCCACCAATGGCCGTCCGGCAGCAGTGCTCCCAGCAGGGCGTTATACAGGCTGGTCTCCAGGTCGTCGGCATAGACCGGATCGCCCGTCAGCCGCAGCAACTGCCAGCAGAGGTACATCCAGTGGGTCGTTACACACGTTTCCCCCGGATTGAATACGATCCGCGTCTGCTGGGTGCGGCCTTTGAACCAGTTTTCGCCCTCCGAACCGGTCCCTATTATAAACAGCTCCTCTTCGCGGATGTTTTTGGCCAGGGCCGCGGCTGCGTCCAGATATTTCCGCTGGCCGGTGGCGCGGTACATCTCGCAGATGCCGATGAAGCAGTACATCTGCTCGTAGGCCTTGGGGTATCCGATCTCCGTGGCCGGTTTGCCGGCCAGGGCATCCTCAACCAGCCGCAGGCCGTTGGGGGCCACCTGGCCCGGCTCGTGCCACTGGGCGACTATTTGTTCGGCAAAATCCAGATATTTCTGCCGGCCGGTCCGCTGGTAGAGCAGCGCCCCGGACTCTACCGTGACGCTGGGGGCCAGCCCCATGAAACGCGGCCAGCTCAGGTCGGCCAGCCGCAGGTTCCGCTGCTTCAGTTCGTCGATCAGGCAATCCAGCGACCGGCAGGCGGCCTCGAGGACGGATGGATCGCTGGTCAGGTCATAGTATGCCGTCAGTCCCAGGATGGTGCACTGGCGTGCCCAGACATCGTAGGCGCCGACCAGCCGCATATCCCCCTCAAACGTTCCTATGTAGCCGTCCGGTCCCTGGGCAGCAAGCAAATCATATACCGCCCGGTCCAGCCACTGGCGGTGGCCCAGCGTGGGCTGATGGGCGTAGCCCCAGGCCAGGGCGGTGAACCACTTGCCCCAGTAATCGCCGCGCCACTGGTCATCGCGGGAATCGGTCTTATAGCGGAACGGATCGATGATCCGGTTCTGGTCCCAGGCGGTAATGAGATTTTCCATGCAGTCCGACATGCGCCGGCCGATATGGCCGTCCATTCGGATCTGGCCTACACCCAGATGCGACTGCACATCGGCCGCCGCCGGCTTCGACAGGGTTTGCTCCTGTCCGAGGCCATGGCCAGCCAATCCCGGGAATCCCATAATCCAAAACGCCGCTGTAGCCATTGGTATGATATGCCTGTTCACCGCTGTTTTCCTTTCTTTTGATCCTGTAATACGAAAATTTGACGCCAGCGTCAAAATCTCTTCGAACCCTTGTAATTGGGGAGCCAGAACCGTTTTTGGATGTTCCTATCAACTTTTGGCGGTTCCGTGAAATTTTACGAAAAAAAACGGCATTTTGCCTTTATTATTGTACGTATATGAGTGTGGATTGCAACGTCCTTATTTTGGATAAAGACACTCGGCAACCTGTCCGGCGGGAGGGGGGAAAGCGGGGCCGGTGAATTTAGCGGGCTGCCTGCGAATGAGTTTCCGGCAGGGGTTGCGGGTGGAAAAGAAAGTCCGCCAGCAGACGGCCCTGCGAAAAATCGGGAATGATCAGCTGGGCGCCGGCCTTGATCAGCCGGGTCCGTTTTTCCTGGTTCAGGCCGTGCCGTCGGATCTCGTCGCTGGCGATCCCGACGGCGATGCCGTCCCGCCGGCAGGCCTGGCGGATTTCGACGGGGCCGTCCCCGAAAACGGCCAGTTCCGGCCCGCTAAGATGGTTTTCCTGTATGATTTTTTCCATTACCATTTTCTTGGTGCAGTGGCGCTGGTGTTCCATCGCTCCGTAGATCCCGCCGTCAAACAGGCCGGCATAGCCCAGCACCTTCGCCTCGTGGGCGACATCGGCATAATCGGTCCCGCTGGCCAGATAGAGCCGGACGCCTCTTTCTTGGAGGACCTGCAAAAATTCGACGGCCCCTTTCAGAATATAATCCGAAAGATCAAGCTGGTGATTCTGGAGCTTGCGGAGGCGATGATTGACCATTTCCATCAGGGCGTCATTATAGATTTTTTTATACCCGAAGGCATCCCGGATCTCCGCCGCCGGCACCAGGCCGAATTCCCGGACCATGTCCGCCAGTGCCTCCATCTGGAGGATGGTCTGGATGCCGGTCGATTGATTGATATACTCCCGCACCCGGCTGACAACCCTGTGATAGAGCGTCTCATCGGCGGTTTGATAGCGGCTGCCCAGGATCGCCTTGACCATGACCGGCTCCATAATCTGTTCCCAGCCCTGCCGCAGCGAGCTGATCGTGCCGTCGTGGTCAAAAATGGCGTGTTTGATCCGGCCCAGCGCGAGGGTTTCCGCCGGATGGCATAACTCGATTTCCGTGCCGGCCAGATAGCGCGCCTGGCGAATGTCTTCGGCCAGTTCCGGCTGGTGAATGAAATCGGCGTTTTCGCAAACTTCCAGGATTTCTTCGCCGCTGGCGGTGCCTGTCTGGAAGAGCTTCTGGACGGTAACCGCGGCCGCATAATTGGCGAATTCCGCCGCCTCCACCGGTTTTACTCCCGCCGCCAGGGCAACGCACAGCGCGCTGATCACCGTATCACCGGCTCCCACCGTATCGATCTTTTTGAGAATCTGAATCCCCGGAATCTCGTGCAGACCTTCCCCGTCTGCCACCAGGATCCCCCGGTTGCCGCGGGTCAAAAAGACCGGCTTGCCGCTGTCCCGGTACAGTTGGGCGGCAAATTGTTTCACTTGTTCCAGCGGAATCACATCGCCCAGTGCCGCTTCCAGGCCATTCAACCGGGCCGCCTCGATATCGTTGGTCTTGCGATACACATGCTTGAACCGGTCCCCATAATGGCGGGAATCAAACAGGACGATTTGGTCATGGTACGTTTTAAATAATTCATTGGCCCGGTCAATAAATGATTCATTGGGAATACTGCCCGGCACCTGCTGGTTAAAAATCACCGCGTCACAGGACTCCAGCGCATCGCGCAGCGCCGCCAGAATTGCCTGGTCGGTTTCCAGAGATCGTTTATTGAAAAAACCGAAATCGATCCGCGGCTGCTCCTGATCGGCCAGATACCGTTTGGCAAAGGTAACCGTGTTGTAATTCTCGGTTTGGGGGATCAGTGAGCGGGTATCCACGCCGATCTCCTGAAGCTGGCGCAGCATCTCCTTGCCGAAAATATCATTCCCCACCGCCCCGATGGCCTTGATGTTCGCCGGCTTTAGGGCTGCCA
>JAKJEP010000119.1:8800-9074 GCA_022705365.1 Planctomycetota bacterium
CCGCCTGGCTGGCCAGGGCCGTTTCCGCCGAAATCTCGCCGCCCCGCGGATCCAGGATCCAGTAGGCATCCAGACAGAAATCCCCGTATACCGCCACCTGCACGGTATGAATCTTTTCCAGAATCTCTTTAACCTGCTCCAGCTTCATCTGCTTTCACCTGCTCTCATATCATACTCCTTATGCTTTTATACAACTGGGGGATGGTATCCTTTTGATTGCCCTGAAGGTAATAGCCCCGGCCGTGGAACGCCTGCGGGATTCGCGTTACCACGC
>JAKJEP010000011.1:0-4420 GCA_022705365.1 Planctomycetota bacterium
GTAGTCTCGCGATAAAGCTGGCCCGCCCCACCGCTGGCCAGGATGGTTTTGCGTGCCCAGATACACTGCCAGCCGTATTTGGGATGAAAACAAACCACCCCCAGACAGGTTTTCCCCTCGGTGAGCAGATCGACGACAAAACAGTTTTCAAAGATTTTGATATTGCGGTTTTTTTTGACCTGTTCCAGCAGGGTTAGAAATACCGCCTTGCCGGTGGCGTCGCCCAGGGCATGATAGACGCGGGAATAGCTGTGGCCCCCTTCCCGGCCGGCGTCTATTTTACCATCGCGGGTATCGAAAGGCATGGACCATTGCTGTAGCTGGCGAATCTGATTGGCACTATCCCCGATTACCAGCTCCACCACCTCCCGGTCGCACAATCCGCAGCCGGTTTTGAGGGTATCGGCAACATGGGCGGCCACACTGTCGCCGGGATCGAAGGCGGCGGCAATACCGCCCTGGGCATGATAGGTATTGCTGTCACTGCCGTGGGCCTTGACCAGGACCAGGACCTGTCCTGCCTGGCTGGCGCTGATGGCGGCGCGGAGTCCGGCAACCCCGGCCCCAACAATCAGACAGTCAGTATATAAGTGACCCAGTGAACGGGTATCAAAACGCGCCAGGTACCGGCGATCCATATCCATAATTTTGCGCATGATCGTTTCCTTTCTAAACGCGAAATAATAGATTTTATCGAAAACCGACTGAAAGGGGAAACGTTTATTTGACGGAACCGCCAAAAGTCGATATGGACAGCCAAAAACAACTCTGGCTCCCCAAAAACAAAAGGTCGAAGAGCTTTTGACGCTGGCGTCTTATTTCAATTCGACGGACCAGTAGGCGTGGTCGAGGAATTGCTTCCAGGAATGATAGCGGCTGTCGCCCAGGTTGACGCTGAGGACCGGGCTGTGTTTGGGTTTTAGGGGTTTGGTAATCAGAGTCATATGGGCCTGAGCGGGGGTACGACCGCCTTTTTTGACATTGCACTTGAGGCAGGCACAAACAATATTTTCCCATGTGGATTGGCCGCCCATACTGCGGGGGATGACGTGATCGAGGCTTAATTCATTGGTAGGAAAGCGCTTACCGCAATACTGGCAGCGGTTTTGATCCCGGCCATAGAGATTGCGGCGATTGAAGGTCACATCCCGGCGGGGTAAATGGTCGTAAAAGAGCAACCGCACAATCCGTGGTACGGCAATGCTGATCTGGATGGTATGAATCCAGTCGTGAGCGTCCGGCTCAAACTGATTCTTCAACTGGGACAACTCCAGCCAGCTTTGGATATTATGGTTGCTGTATTTGCCCTGCTCATACAAAACCACTTCCGCTAAATTTCGAAAAAGCAGAGAAAAGGCCCGCTTTACATTGACCACCCGAATAGCCATGTAATGTTTGTTCAGGACCAGGACCTGACAATCTAATGCCGATTGAGCCGCAATCATGGCAATATCATCCTTTAGAGGCTGTGATGCCTCTCTTTGTTTTGTAACAGATTTTCGGACGTTAAACAAGGGAAAACAGGCAGTCGCTGCATTAAATATTTCATTCGCGGGAAAAACCATGCCATTTTGGCAGGCAGAAGGATGGGTTTTGATGGGCAGGAATTGGAGTATATATTATAACTCCTTATACAAAGCATATTTATCGTTTTCCAATGTTGTTTGGCACGCTTTTTGCTAATTGCTATATGGCGAAGGCGAGAAAAGCCCGAGCCATACACGATATAAACCTTCAGATGTGGCCATACCTGAGGTAGTGAAGTGAAATGGATAAAGTAAGGTTTTTTGAGAAGATTGAAAGGAGTGATTACTATGTTACCCATACTCAGAAATTTTGATCCTTTAGCTCGCAGTACCCAATGGAACCATCTTGGCAGATTGCTGGACGATCTCTGGAGCGGCGATTTCCCCAGCCACAAAATAGGGAATATTGATGTCTATGAGGACGATGACAAACTCCACATTGACGCGGAATTTCCCGGCTTCAAACGGGAGGAAATCAATATTACCCTGGAAGACAATGTGCTGCTGCTGGAAGCGCAGCGGAACGAAAGCAAAGAACAGAAAAACAACAATTACTTCGTCCGGGAACGCACCCAGGGCAAGATTGCCCGGGCGGTGCGGCTGCCGGTAGCGGTGGATGAAAAGAAAGTGGAGGCCGTGTTTACCGATGGTGTGTTGAAAGTCACGATGGAAAAACACCAGAAGAGCAAGGCCCACAAGATTCAGATTACCGAATAGCCGCGCGAACGATGGTCCACGCGAACGAAGAGAAAATTAGTTAGCCATTAGCCAACGCAGTTGTTCTGCGGAATGAGTATAAAAACCGCCCTGGCCAAAGCAGGTTGGGGCGGTTTTTTACTTGTATGGTTTACATTACCTGGACCGGATAAAGGAGGAAAATTCGTTTGTGACAGAAGCCAATGGGGTGTCGGGGCCGGGATTTGTATAAATGTTTAATTCGCAGGGATTTGCTAATTCACTGGTATATTTCGGGTTAAGGAAATAGTATTTTTGTAACTTTTTAGGTTTTCTTACGTCTGTATTATATAGCCGTGAATTTGTGACCCTGTCAGGGGCAGGGTTTTTCCAAGATGAGCCAAGTCAGGAAAAAGAAAGGAATGGTCAGCCGTGCATTCATTCAAACGAATTGTATGTGGTATTTTTTTGCTGGTGAGTCTTGTCGTTACCGGCTGTATATATAATACGGGCTGCGGCAATTTGCCAGCCCGGATCACGCGGTCGGACCAGGTGGCGGCCCCGATGGAAGCCGGGATGCTGTTGACGGCGGAAACGCATAACGGGTCTGTCATCGTTACGGGGGCGGAGGATTCCGAGTGCCGATTGACCGCGGAGGTGGAACTGTGGGCCAGAACGGACGAAGAAGCGGCCCGGCTGCTGCCACAGGTAAAAATAGATTTGGTCCGGTCCGACGGCCGGATGGTGGTAAAAATCGACCGGCCGAGTGAGCTGGAAAATATTCGCTGTGTGTGTCACTGGATATTACCGTGCCCGATGACAGCCGGGTGTCTGTCCAATCGCATAATGGCAGGATTCAGGTTGCGAACATCAAAGGGGATCTAAGCGGAGAATCGCACAACGGCGCGATCGAAATCATCAATACCGATACAAATCCGAAAGAATGCACCATGAAGACCCACAACGGCCCGATTCGCTGCCAGGGAGTGAATGGCCGCAGCCATTTGGAAACCTATAATGGCCGGATTCAGGTCCGGGACATGAGCGGGGATATGGAGCTGTTGACCCATAACGAAGGGATAACGGCGGAGGAAATTTCCGGCAATATTACGGCCCAGTCGTACAATGGTGAGGTACAGGTGGCATATCGTCCGGAGGCTGGCAAGGCCTGTCAGGTGCGCCTGATAAGCCATAATGGCGGAATCGATTTTGTCGCACCGACCGATTTTTCCGCCACGGTAGAAGTGAGGACTCATAACGGTTCGATTGATACGGAGTTACCGATTACCATACGGGGCAAGATCGATAAGGAAGTGAAAGGTGTGATCGGTTCCGGTGAGGGACGGCTATGGGTGGAAACATACAACGGGAATATCAAACTGAGGCCCAAGCGATAAATCCAAGCCCATAAACGGTGCCATTCATTTTCACCAACTCTTGGAAGCGGACTCTTCCTTGATAGAGCCCAGGTAATCCTTATGGATTATGCCGAACGAGGCGGGCGGATTGTTGGAGGCGGGTCAGACCGGCGTGGAGGAGACTGGAGCCGGCGAAGGTCTCCTGGAAGGCGGTTTCATCGAGAGACAGTAATTCATCCAGGTTGAGTGCCTGCCGGCACGGTTGGAAGGCGGACCGTTCGGGAAGCCGGGGATTTTGATTATAGGGGCAGGCGTCCTGGCAGAGATCGCAGCCCAGGATAAACTGGTTCATCCGTCCGGCGAATTCCGCCGGTATGGGTTTTTTGGATTCCAGGGTAAGATACGAAAGACAGCGGCGGGCATCCAGGCAGCACGGCTGCACCAGGGCGGCCGTAGGACATTTTTCCAGGCAGCGGGTACATTTGCCGCAGCCATCGGCCAGGGGAGAATCGCAGGATAGTTCCAGGTCGGTTATGATTTCCCCCAGAACCAGCCAGGAACCGAATTGCGGATGGAGGAGGAGGCTGTTTTTCCCGATCCAGCCCAGGCCGGCCCGGGCAGCCAGGCATTTTTCTAAAACCGGGGCGGTATCGACGAAGGCCCGCATCCGGACGGAAGGACCGGCCAGTAGGCGGATCTCGTCCATCAGGCGAACGAGTTTTACTTTCATTACGATATGGTAATCCCAGCCCCAGGCGAAGCGGGCGATCCGCCCCTGGGAAGGAGCGACGGGGAGATTCGCAGGTCCGGTATAATAGCTCAGGGCGGTACAAATAATCCGGCGGGCGCCGGGAAAAAGAC
>JAKJEP010000011.1:4430-22209 GCA_022705365.1 Planctomycetota bacterium
TACTCCATATCCCCCTGGAAGCCCTGGGCCAGCCAGTCCCGAAAAAAGGATTCCTGTCCCAGCGGCTCAGCGGAGGTGATGCCCACCAGATCGAAGCCCGCCCGGCGGGCCGCCTGCTTGATCGATTCACTCGGGATTTCCGCCATTCGCACTGCCTCCCGGCCGACGGGACCGGTCCCGGTCAGATATCCAGGTTTTTGACTTCGAGGGCGTGGTCTTCGATGAAACTGCGCCGCTGGGGAACATTGTCCCCCATTAAAATCGAGAACAGCCAGTCCGCTTCGGCGGCATCTTCCAGCTTGACCCGCAGCAACGTCCGTTTCTGCGGATTCATGGTCGTATCCCACAATTCTTCGGCATTCATTTCGCCCAGACCTTTAAACCGTTTGATCTCGATGCCGCGGCTGCCCAGGTCGCGAACCCCCTTGATAATCGACTGGGGATTGGCCACATCGGTGCTATGGTCCTCGGCGTCCACCAGGGCAAAGCGGGTCGGCAGGGTTTCTCCGGCGACCGTCTGCTCGACGCGGCGGAAATAATCTTCGGGGTGAATATCAAACTTCGCCAGCGTCATGCGCAGCTCATTCAGCCGGTGAACTTCATGGAGCTCCTGGGTCAGGACATCGGGGGCCGGCGTCTCCTGTTCCTCCGCGGACTCCACCAGGGCAGCCAATTCCGCCCGGCGCCGGCTGTATTCCTCTTCGCCATGCAGATATTCCTCCTGCGCATCCACCACAATACGGTAGGCAGGCAGACCGGCGGGGCCTCCCTGATCCAGTTCCACCAGGGTCTGGATTTTAACGCCCCGATGATGAAGAATCCGCAGTTGCTCCTCCACATTCGCCAGCAAACCTAACAGCGATTCCAGCTCATTACCGGCCACAATGCGGTCCGGCTGATTTTCCTGCCGGATATGCAGTTTCGTTCCCTTGAGACCCTGGCTCGTCAGAAGCTGATTCATTTCGTATTCGTTGAGGACATACTTTTTCTGCCGGTTGTGCGAGATTTCAAACAAGGGCGGCTGGGCGATATAGACGGCATCGCGGCGGATCAAATCTTTCATCTGGCGGAAAAAGAAGGTAAGAAGCAGGGTTCGAATGTGAGCCCCGTCCACATCCGCATCGGTCATAATAATCACTTTGCCATAACGCCGCCTCTCAAAGTCGAACTCATCGGTGCCAATGCCGGTGCCCAGCGCCGAAATAATGGTGCGAATTTCTTCATGGTTGAGCATTTTATCCAGGCGGGCTTTTTCCACATTGAGGATTTTGCCCCGCAAGGGCAATATGGCCTGAAACCGGCGGTCCCGGCCGGATTTCGCGGAGCCGCCGGCCGAATCGCCCTCCACCAGGAACAGTTCCGTGGACTCCCGTTCCTTGCTGGAACAGTCGCTGAGTTTGCCGGGCAGACTGCCGCTGCTGAGCGCCCCTTTCCGCCGGGTCAGCTCGCGGGCCTTGCGGGCGGCCTCCCGGGCCGTGGCGGCCTGAATCCCCTTGCTGACGATTTGTTTGGCTACGGCGGGATTCTCCTCCAGAAACTGCCCCAACAGTTCGTTGACCGCCGTTTCGACAAAACCGCCCATCTCCGGATTCATCAGCCGGACCTTGGTCTGGGCTTCGAACTGGGGATCGGATAGTTTGACGGCTATCACCGCGGTCAATCCCTCACGCCAGTCATCTCCGGTAGGGGTATAATTGGTTTTCAGCAAATTGTTGTTTTTGGCGTAATTGTTCAGGCTGCGCGTCAAGGCGGACCGGAATCCGCTGACGTGCGTTCCGCCGTCCAGGTTATGAATGTTATTGGCAAAGGCAACTACGTTTTCGGTGTATCCGGCCGTGTACTGGATGGCCAGGTCGCATTCCATATTGGACTCGGGATCATTTTTACACAAGCGGATAACCTGGCTGTGAAGAACTTCCCGCCCTTCGTTGAGATGTTCGACAAATTCGACCAGTCCTTTCTCGAAATGATATTCTTCCCGCCGGTTTTCCCGCTGATCCGTCAGAGTGATTTTCAGTCCGGCGTTCAGATACGCCACTTCCCGCAGCCGATGAGCCAGGATGTCGAAACGAAAACTGGTTTCCGGGAAGATTTCCGCATCCGGTTTGAATGTGGTTTTGGTCCCGGTCTGTTTCCGGGGACCCAGTTCGCGCATTTCCCCTTTTACGATCCCTCTGCTGAACTCCATCCGGTATCCCATACCATCGCGGGAAACTTCAACCTCCAGCCATTCGGAAAGCGCATTGACCACGGATACGCCCACCCCGTGCAGGCCGCCGGATACTTTGTAGCTTTTATTGTCAAACTTGCCGCCGGAATGCAGGATGGTATGAACCACCTCCAGGGCGGGTTTTCCCGTACTTTTTTCAATCCCGACCGGAATCCCGCGGCCGTTGTCCTCCACCGTGCAACTGCCGTCGCTATTGATCTGCACGTTAATGCAGGTGCAAAACCCGGCCATGGACTCATCTACCGAATTATCCAACACCTCGCTTACCAGATGGTGCAGCCCGCGCACCTGGCGATCCCCAATGTACATCTCCGGCCGTTTCCGTACGGCCGCCATTCCTTCCAGAACGGTAATCTGATCCGCGCCATACGTTTCTTTGGCTTTATTTTGTTCCTGAGTGATTTCTTCTGTCATGGATTTTTTCTATTCCTTCTGTGCGTTGTTCTTTCAGGGAACCATTTATAATTCCCGATCTATTCTGGCCTCTTTTTCCTGATCGTTTTCCACCCAGGTGCCGCGCTGCAATTTAATCCGGGTTATAGTTACCCCCGGACAGTACTGGCGGAGCTGATCGAGCAGCTCGCCCTGGATCATCTGCTGGAGTTCATATAGATGGCCGGCACTATCCACTTTCACACATAACTGTCCGGCCCGCAGGCTTTCCAGACACGTGTGCCGGACCAGCTCTTCCGGCAAAATTTCCTGCCATACCTGGCCGATCCGGCCTAGTTTTTTCCGGCGCGGCTGAAGCGTTTTCTTTACATAATCCTGAAGAAGGATACCCAGCTTGCTGCCGCTGGGTGTTCTCTGCCGCAGCCGCCAGATCCGCTGCAGACTGCTATTATCCCACAGTACCATGGTTCCTACACTGCTACAGGCATAAGTACGTAAAGAAAGTCTTTCCCGCTGCGTAAAATCCCCGGCCGGCTGCCGTCGGAGAATTCAAAAACCACTTCCGCATCATCCACCACGCGGAGAACCTCCAGCAAATACTGCGGATTGAATCCGATTTTTTCCTGGTTGTATGCGTATTCCACCGGCATGGTCACTTCCGCATCCCCGGCTTCCGGCGTGCTGGAGGAAAGGCACAACTTCCCTTCCGAAAACTCCAGCAGAATCCCCTTGGAATGATCATTCGTCAATAGCGATGCCCTGCGCACGGCACTCCGCAGCGGTTCGGTTATGATCGTGACCTTCTTGTCACAATCCGCCGGTATTACATCCTCATATTTAGGAAACCGCCCCTGGACCAGATTTCCGGAAACCTCTACCAGCGAGGTGGACACATGTACCTGGTTCCCGGTAAAACTGACTTCTATTTTTTCCTCCGGGTCATGCAGAATCCGCTCCAGCACCAGCATGACCTTCACCGGAACAATCGCCGCCTGCTCTTCCTCTTTCGTCGTTTTGCTTAACTCTCCGTCAATCTGGGCCAGCCGCCGCCCGTCCGTACCCACCATCCGCAATTTCTTCCCCCGCCGTTCCCACAAAATCCCGTTAATCGCATACCGGGTATGCTCGCGGGCCGCGGCGAAAACCGTCCGGTGAATCATTTTCTTCAAAACTTCCGCACGAATCTGGATCGCCCCGTCTTTTTCCTGTGACTCGATCACGGGAAAATCCGCCGGATCATACCCATAGATCCGAAACCGGCTGTCCTGGCCAACTACCTGACAGGTCATTTCTTCGACTTCCAAATTGACCATTTCATCGCCGCTTTCCCTCAGGATCGCGGTTATCCGGTCCGCCGGCACAACCGTGGCTCCGGCAGCGGCCACCTGCACCTGCGAAATATTATATTTGATCGTAATCTCATTATCCGTGGCCGTGACCATGACCTTTTGCCCGTCCTGGAACGCTTCGATCTTCGCACACCGCAGAACTTCCTTGGGAGTCCTGGATGGCACAATCGAAGACGCCAGCTGCACCGCTTCAAATAATGCCGCCCGATTGCATTTTACGTTCATTTTTCCAATATCTCCTACTACAAAACTGCCCATTCGATTATCAAGGAGAGTTTATGCCAACTGCTGAAAATATACAATCCGCAATTGGTATTCAAACCATTATTATAAGAAAAAGAATAGAATAAGCAACCTTGATACTTGGAAAATTGTGAAGAATACTTCTCCTATTAGTAATACTTTCTATTTAAAAAAATAGAAGTAGTATTCATATGGTCTGTGAAACCTGTTGGTTATGAGAAGTGCCAAAGTAAGTAGTTTGCAGACGGATAGTTGCAAACCCGGAACTTGTGGATAACCTGTATTTTGGACGGCAGGGAAAACCACGATATCAGTACTGAAATCACAGACTAAGGACAAACTACCGCCTTTTCAATACTGATATGTAAGAAAGAATTAACTTCCGAAGAAAAAACTAACAGGTTATCCCCAGGAAAAAACAGGATAAATGGAAACCGCCCGAAATCAAAAGAGATATTTCGAGATATCATAGTTTCCAATCCGTTGGATGTAAAAATCCGTACGCAGGGCCAGATTGATATCTGGTTCCAGTACTGTGTTGGTGACATCCGGCTTTTCCGCCAATGCCGGGTCGATAGGACGAACAACCGGCCGACAGGGAGAAAAATCGTTAAATTCTGTAACGACAACAGGTTGCCCGTTATTCAGAACAACCTGATCCCCCGGCGCAAAGGGAGGAACCGTCTGGATAAAAAAGGGATATATAAGCGGATCGAACCACTTCTGATAACCTGGATTCTTCATTCTTTTCAGAGAGACAATGACCGGGGAAATTTCTCCGCCGGGCAGGTGGCGTAAACCATCAAACCGGTCCGCAAGTGCAGCTATGCGGCAAAAGATGTGTATCTCATTTCCTTTCAAAGGATTACAAGTCTGGAGGAGCCCCATTTCCTGCTTTCTGGCGGGAAAGCCGCTGCCGTCATAATGTTGATGATGGTTTAGCACCACCTGAGCAGCACTTGGGTCCAGTCCGCCCTGAATCATTTCATAGCCCGCTTCCGTGTGTGCCCGCCATTCTGGGCTGCCCAAATCCTGCGCAGTAAGATGAAATCCCCTCAATTCTTCCGGAAGTTTCATTTTGCCAATATCGTGTAGCAGGCAGCCCACTCCCAGAGGAGTAAGATCCGTCGCAAGGTGTGTGGGCAGTTTGGGACGTTCATGAATCAGATAATTCTCCAGCCTTAACCCTAATAACAACGACAGATAGGCCACCGTGGTACAATGAGCCAGAATATCATCTGCTTCTCCCTGTAACTCCGAGATATAGAAAGCTGGCGAGGTCTTTTCTCGGTTCAACAAACGTGTATATAGCGACCCAACCTGTTCAACATATATACTGTAATCCGTTTTCGCTAAGCAGAGATCCTGTGCCTCCGAAAACCGTTCTTTCAAAGAACCATATAAATTTTGCTGCTTTTGGACCACTTCCGGATCAAGAAGCTCATCCAGGAAATCCAGATTGGGGTACTTCACCCAGAGATTTCTGATCCGTAGGGAACGCAATCGGGAAATAGTTTCTTCTTCCAGGCAGTAGCCAGCCTTGAGCAGAATATGCTCTGGTTTTTCCGGATTGGACACGGATCGGGCCAGAATCATATTGGGTTTTGCTTGTTCGACTGGTACTCTCAGCATTACAACAGCCATCCTCCGACGGAAAGGCCTTCTTGTTCAGAGCGTAACATCTCTTTTTATATAGCTTTACAGTATTATCGGCTGTTTACAGGACCAGCTTGACCTTATTATTTTCTTTGCTGATAAGGAGTTATGCAACATAAGCTCTCATTCCAACCCCATCGTTCCAGGCGGCGGACAGGAGGTTTTATTGACAGGTGCGACAGAGAAAGCTAACATGCCTGATTGTTGAAAAGTCCGTAAGGGCTGGCTCTTGATTTGATAAAGGTACAAAAACATGAAGATATCCCTGGAATGGCTGCGGGAGTATGTAGATTATCAGGATTCTGTAGAACGGCTGGCGGAGATTTTCACAGGGATCGGTTTTCCTGTGGAAGGCTATAAGAAAATGGGGGAGGACTGGATGGTGGATGTTGAGATTACCTCCAACCGGCCGGATTGCCTGGCGCATATCGGCCTGGCCCGCGAACTGGCGGCGGCCACGGGGGCGAAGTTGCGGCTGCCGGATGTCAACTTTCCGGAAGTGGGCAAGCCGGTGATGGAATGGACCAGCGTGGTGGATGAAGCACCGCGGTATTGCAGCCGCTACACCGCCCGGCTGATAATGGATGTGAAGGTAGGCCCCAGCCCGGACTGGATGCGCCGCCGCCTGGAGACGATCGGCCAGCGGGCTATCAATAATGTGGTGGATATTACCAATTATGTCATGATGGAAATCGGCCAGCCGCTGCATTCGTTCGATTATGACCTTCTGAAGGAGGGCAGAATCGTCGTCCGAATGGCCAGGCCGGGGGAGCAGATGGTCAGCATCGACCATAGCGTCCTGGAATTGAAGGAGAACATGCTGGTTATCGCCGACGCGAAGAAGGCGGTGGCAATTGCGGGGATTATGGGCGGGCTGGAAAGTGAAGTCGTCGATACCACAAAGAACATCCTGCTGGAGAGTGCCCATTTTGATCCCTTGAGTATCCGCCGGACCTCGCGGGAGCTGACGCTGGCGTCGGAGGCGTCGTTCCGGTTTGAGCGGAACATCGATCCGGTGATGCTGGAATGGGCTTCCCGCCGGGCGACGGCCCTGCTGGTGCAGTTGGCAGGAGGGAAGGCTGCGCCGGGCTTGGTCGATGCCTGGCCGGTGAAGAAACAGACACCGCCGGTACAGATGCGGCTTTCACGGATGAGGCATCTGTTGGGGATTTCGATTGAAACGGAGCGGGTCCTCACGATTCTGGACCGGCTGGGCTTTGGGCCGCAACACGATCATCAGGATTTGATTACCTGCCAGATTCCCTCCTGGCGGGGTGACGTCCAGCGGGAGGTGGATTTAATCGAGGAAGTGATCCGGATTCAGGGATACGGCCATATTCCCGCGGAATCGAGCATTCATATTACGGTGAAAACCGAGGATAAATATCAGCGGACGCGGAAGAAGGTGGTGAATGCCGTCCAAAGCTGCGGATATTACGAAACGGTAAATGTGGGTTTTCTCGAGGATAAATATTGGCCGCCTTTCTGCGAGGCGGGCTTTGAACCGGTGCGGGTGAAGGATGTTTCGCGGAAGAACAAGAATGCCCTGCGGGCGAGCCTGCTGCCCTCGCTGCTGGAGGTTCGTAAGCGCAATCAGGATGCGGGCAATGAGGATTGCCGCTTTTTCGAGCTGGCGGCGGTGCATCGGCCTGCGCGGGACAGAGAATCCCTGCCGATAGAGACGATCCAACTGGGCCTGCTTACGGACGGTTCCTTCCAGGACCTGCGCGGGGCCATTGAATCGATAGTTGCATCTCTGGATAATCAGCAGCAGGTGGTGTGTCAGCCGGGCAAGGTAATCTGGGCCAGGGAGGATGCCGCGGCGGACCTTTACCTGGGGACCCAAAAAATCGGCCAAATGGGTGTGGCCGCGGAAAACATTCTGGCCTTATTCGATTTGAGCCGGGAAGTTTGTCTTGCGGAACTTTCTTTTGCGGAGCTGCTCAAGCTGGAAGGCAGGACCGTGACACTTCAGCCGCTGATCCGGTTTCCGGGGATCGTGCGCGATTTGTCACTGGTTCTGGATGAGGAGGTTCCCTGGATCAAGTTGGAACAGGCGATCCGCGCCCAGCAGATTGAAGATATGCGGGAACTGCGGTTTGTGGATATTTACCGGGGTAAGGGAATTGATGCGGGCAAAAAGAGCCTGACCCTGTCGATGGAATTTCGGTCCGTGAATGAAACCCTGACCCACGAGCAGGCCGATGCCTATCAGGAAAAAATATTGTCTGCCCTCTATAAAGAATTTGACGCGAAGCTGCGCGCCTGAGGGAAAACAGGCAAAAAAACCGCTGAAAAACGATAGCCTGTGAGATATGTGGGCCAGGCTGACAGGCCGCATGGTGTACATACCTGGCCTGATAAGCTGCGTAAAAGGGGGATGCCGGAAGGGGTAAACACCCTTTTCCAGGAAGATAGGAGTGTCCGAATGAAAAACGAATCGGCTCGATCCTGTGGTTTGTTTTGGATTTTCGGTTTTCTATTCTTTTTGCCTTTGCTGTTCTCAGCGGCGGCACAGGGCGAGGCGGTAACCTCAATTCGGCTGGTACTGCCGCCCCAGCCGGATCCGGTAGTGCAAAAAATCGCGAAGGTATTCACCCGCCAGGTGCAGAGTCGCTGTGATGCCGCCGTCAATACCCAGGGTGAAGCGTCCCTGACCGTGGAGCTGGTCATCGAATCTGGGATTGGTGCGGAAGGATTCCAGATTACCGACAGCAGCAGCGGTGTCATCCGGATTCGCGGCAACGACCAGCGGGGACTGCTCTATGGGGTGGGGAAATTCCTGCATACCTCTTCTTATGACAGCCGGGGATTCACTTCCAGTGCGTGGCGCGGGACCTCCGCGCCCCGGATGCCGGTTCGAGGAATCTACTTCGCCAGCCACTTCCACAACTACTACCAGGTCGCGCCGATCGAGGAGATCACGCAGTATATCGAAGACCTGTCCTTATGGGGTGTGAACAGCTTCATGGTGTGGTTTGGCATGGAGGAGTTCACTGGGATGGGCGACCCTCAGGCCCAGGCGATGATTGAGCGGCTGCGTGTCCTGCTCAAAGCGGGCAAGGACCTGGGACTGACCGCGAGCCTGGTGAGCGTCTGCAACGAAGGGTATGCGAACAGCCCGGCGGAGCTGCGCGCCGAAGACGGCACCGTGAATCGCCCCGGCTGGCACACAAAGAATGGTCCGCGTATCTACAACCTTGGCCCGGAGCTTTGCCCGAGCAAACCCGGTGTGCTCGATATGGAGCTGGGCTACTGCAAAGAGAAGTTCGATGCCTTCCAGAGCCTCGGTCTGGACTACTGGGGCATCTGGCCCTACGACAGCGGCGGATGCACCTGCCCGAAATGCTCGCCCTGGGGCGCAAATGGTTATCTCCGCATGGCCGAGCCGATAGCCAGGGCCTACAAGAAAGCCTTCCCCAATGGGAAAGTAATTTTGAGCACCTGGTACTTTGACCGCTGGGGCATCGGCGAATGGGACGGGATCACCGCCCGGTTCAACGCGGAGAAGCCGGATTGGATGGACTACCTCATGGCCGACAATTTCGAGGAATATCCGCGCTACCCGTTAGACCATGGCGTGCCGGGCGGACTGCCGCTCTTGAATTTCCCCGACATCAGCATGTACGGCCAGGATCCCTGGGGCGGCTATGGCGCCAATCCGCACCCGGGGCGCCTCCAGCAGCGCTGGGACCAGACCAGGAAGATACTTTCCGGCGGCTTCCCCTATTCGGAAGGCATCTATGAAGACCTCAACAAGATCATCTGCACTCAGCTCTATTGGGATCCTGACCGCCCGGCTCTCGATACCGTCAGAGACTATGCCGCCTTTGAATTCTCGCCCGAGGCCGCCGATAACATGACGGAGATTGTGAAGATCTTCGAGAAGAACCACCTGCGCAGCCAAATCGATGCCAGCGCGGTCACAGCCTATCAGTTGCTGGAGCGGGCGGAGACGAAATTGACGCCGCAGGCGCGGAGCGGTTGGCGCTGGCGGCTGTTCCGGGTTCGGGCAACCCTTGACCAGGAACTCTACCGGAACACCCTGAACCAGGGCCGGCAGGAGGTATTCCAGAAGGCCTATGAAGAACTGCTGGCGATTACCCGCGCGGAGAATGCCTGGCCTATGTTGCGGCCGGTACTGATACAGGCCGTGGGGCCGGCGCAGGGGCAGCCTTAGCCAGCCTCTTCACAAGATTTTGGCAGATATAATCCTTTCTCGCGAGCAGGCGGATGCCTGTCAGGAAAAAAATATTGTCTGTATTATATAAAAAGTTTGACGCGAAATCGCGAGCCTGAGTAAAAATGGGGGAAAGAGCTCATATTTGACGGAACCGCCAAAAGTCGATATTGACATCCAAAAACGGCTCTGGCTTCCCAATAACAAGGGGACGAAGAGTTTTTGACGCTGGCGTCAAATTTCTTGAGTTATCGGAAGCTGGAAGACAAGAAAACTTTTAAATAGTATCCCCGTTCTCCCAAAAATATTCATAATTCCTTGTATTTTAAGTAATTATAATATTTTGTATTTTTGTGATTTTTCAGGAAAATCTTCTTTACAAACATGAGTTTAATTGTTACTATACCAATACCAATCAGGTAATTCAACTGAGGAAAAGGTAAAGATGGGCAAGAAATCTTTACCAAATTTATTCCAGGCAATTTTTAAAGAAAAATTTTGTATTTGACGAAATGTTTGATAAGGCATATATTCAAATAGCAAAGTAGTAGTTCTCATAAAAAGTGAAAAATAGAACCTGCCGTGAAAAGGGAACCAGTTTTAGGCTCTTTGCACGGCGGGTTTTTTGTTTGGCTTGGTTGCCCAGGGGAAAAAGCTATTTTCCGTTTCGCCAGTAACACATAGTTACGCAGGTGAGAGTCTGTTTTGGGGTTTATCTTGACAGGGGTGGAATATGGCTATAGCCTGTGGTGTGGAAAGGAATCCGATGACCAGGACTTTTTATATAATTGACGGCCACGCCCAGATTTACGCGGCGTTGTTTGCCCCGATCCAGGGGAATCTGACCGCCCCGGACGGGGAGCCGACCAAGGCCACCTACATTTTTACCACGATGTTGCTGAAGATTATCAAGCAGCGGCAGCCCGATTTTCTGGCGGTGGCGATGGACAGCAAGGGCAAGACCTTTCGCCATGAGATGTACCAGGAATACAAGGCCAATCGGCCGGAGATGCCGGAAGAACTGCCCCCCCAGATTGACCGGATCGAAGAGATTCTGGCGGCGATGAATATCCCGATCTTTCGGGTGGACGGGTTTGAGGCGGACGATGTCATCGGGACCCTGACGGACGCGGCGGCGGAAAAAGGATGCCAGGTTTATATCTGCTCCAAGGATAAGGACCTGGAACAGCTTATTAGCGATATGGTATTCATGTATGACCCGAAAACGGAAACGGTAACGGATATCGCCGCCCTGAAAGAGAACAAGGGCATTTCGCCGGAGCAGGTGATCGATGTGCTGACACTGGTGGGCGATACCTCCGACAACGTGCCGGGGGTGCCGGATGTGGGGCCGAAAACGGCGCAGCAATGGATTGAGCAGTATGGTTCGCTGGAGAAACTGCTGGAGAATCAGGACCAGATTAAGGGCAAACGGGGCGAGAATCTGCGGTCAGCCGGACCACAGCTAGAGCTTTCCCGCCGGCTGGTGACGATCAACCGGCAGGTGCCGCTGGCGGTGGACTGGCCGGAACTGGCGGTCAAGCCGGTGAACCGGTCCGCCCTGGTGAAGATTTTTAAGAAGCTGAACTTCAGCCGGCTGCTGGCCCAGTTGGAGGACATCGCGGGAAAAGAAGAATCGGCCAGTGAAGCTGCGGGCGATACGCTTTTTAACGAACCGCCGGCAGCACCCGTGAAAGTGGAACAGCAGGATTATCTGCTGATTGATACGGAGGAAAAGTTCGAGGCGTTTTATCGGGAGCTGGCCGCCCAAAAGGAATTTGCCCTGGATACCGAGACCACCGGTCTGAATCCGGTACAGGCGCAGTTGGTGGGGATGAGTTTTTCCTGGCAGCCGGGCCGGGCCTTTTATCTGCCGGTGCGGGCTGCGCTGGGGCAGGGGCATCTGGAACCGCGGAAAACACTGGAGCGGCTGCGGGGGATTCTGACGGATCCGCAGGTCAAAAAGACCGGGCAGAATATCAAATATGACATGGTGGTACTCCGCTGCGCGGGCGTTGAGCTGGCGGGGGTGGAGTTTGACACCATGGTGGCCTCGTACCTGCTGGACCCGCTGCGGACCCAGCACAATCTGGATGTGCTGGCGCTGGACTGGCTGGGGCATGAAACCATCAAGATTGAAGCGCTGATCGGCAAGGGGAAAAATCAGATTACCTTCGATATGGTCGATACCCGGCAGGCCTGTGACTATGCCGCCGAGGACGCAGACATTACCTGGCGGCTGCGGGGGGTGCTGGAGCCGCGGTTCACGGACGAATCGCTGCGGCGGCTGTTTCAGCAGGTGGAAATGCCGCTGGTGGCCGTGCTGGCGGAGATGGAATACAACGGCACGGCCCTGGATATCGCCTGGCTCAAAAAACTCAACAAGCAGATTGTGGATCGAATGGAGGAACTGGTCGAAGAAATCTACAAAGAGTCCGGCTGCACCTTCAATATCGACTCTCCCAAACAGCTCTCCGAGGTGCTCTTTGCCCGGATCGGCCTGACACCGGTGAAAAAGACCAAAGAGGGACAGTCAACAGACCAGGAGGTGCTGGAGTCCCTGCGCTGGCTGCATCCGGTCCCGGCCCTGGTGCTGGAGTACCGCCAGCTCAGTAAGCTGAAGAATACCTACGTGGACAAGCTGCCGGCGATGATCTGCCCGGGGACGGGGCGGGTTCACGCCTCGTTAAATCAGGCGGTGACCAGTACCGGCCGGCTCAGCAGCAGCAATCCCAACCTGCAGAATATCCCCATCCGTTCGGAGCTGGGCCAGGAAATCCGGCGGGCTTTTGTGCCGGGGCGCCCGGACCAGGTGCTGCTGGCGGCGGATTATTCGCAGATCGAGCTGCGGATGCTGGCCCATTACAGCGGCGATGCAGCCCTGCGGGAGGCGTTTCTGGCCAATCAGGACATCCACCGGTTTGTCGCTGCCCAGGTGAACGGGATTCCGCTGGAGCAGGTCGACAAAACCCAGCGCAGCAAGGCCAAGGCGGTGAATTTCGGTATTATCTACGGCCAGACCGCCTATGGCCTCAGCCGCGGCATCGGCATATCCGTCCAGGAGGCCCAGCGGTTTATTGACGATTATTTCGCCCGCTACCCGCGCATCCGGGAGTTTATGGATCATGTCATTGACCAGGCCCGCCGGGATGGTTTCGTGCGGACGATTCTGGGCCGCCAGCGTCTGATTCCCGATCTGAACAGCCGCAACCAGGGCAGCCGAAAACTGGCGGAGCGGATGGCCGTCAATACCGTGATCCAGGGCTCAGCCGCGGATTTAATCAAGGTGGCGATGGTCAATATCTACCGGCGCACGAAAAAAGAAAACCTGGATTTGAAGATGATTCTCCAGGTGCATGACGAATTGGTGTTTGAGGTGCCGGAAAAACAGGCCGAGACCTGCAGCCAGATCGTGCGCCGGGAAATGGCGGAGGCTTTGCCGCTGGAGATCCCGGTGGTGGTGGATGTAAGCTGGGGGAAAAACTGGCTCGAATGCAAATGAGGAAAGTTTAGCGGCGGATGAACGAGCCAAAAGGCCGGGCGAAAACCGCAAACCTTTTGCTGGGGACATAAACCGTTTTCCAACTGGGGCTGCGCCGTTTCATATGGAGCAGATACGGTTCCAGCTCGGCCGCGACAAAGGCGTAATTTCGCTCTTCGTGGCAGTGTATCTGCGGGTGGTCCAGCCGGCTGGGGCTGTCATGCAGCCAATAGGCAAAGACAAACATCGCCAGATGGCCGGCGCCGAAGATCCCCTCCCATTTTTTCAAATCCTCCACATCCTCCCGCGGCAGCCACGAAGGGCCCGACCGGTTTTGCTGAAAGGCCCGGCAGGAAAATTTCCGGCCTTTGAGGTCGGCCAGAATCGGGGTCTTATGGTTCGGATAGATGATGTAGTCGAAACTTTTGATTTTTACATCGGCAAATTGGGCCTTGCGCACCTGGCTGATGGGGACGTAGGAAATCCGGCGGCCCTGCAGATAATCCTCGAATGCCTGCTCGTAATGATAGCCCCGATTGCTCATGGCTGCCCTTCCGCCCGGCGGCGAAAAAAATCGAATTTCACGTACCCTTATGTTCCTGCCGCAAAGACTTTGTCCGGCCCGGCCAGAAATTCCGGCAGGGCAATGGTCTTTTGCAGTCCGGAGGCCATATCTTTGATGGTTACCTGCCGGCTGTCGATGGTTTCCTGGCCGAGGATCACCGCGAATCGGGCCTTCTGGCTGGATGCCTGTTTGAGCTGCTTGCCCAGGGGCAGCCGCTTATAGGAAAAGGCGGCGGAAAAGCCCCGGCCGCGAAGCTGACAAGCCGTTTGAACCGTCTGCTCCCCGAGTTCCGCCGCGGCGTCAATGACATAAAAATCCAGGGGAACGGCCGCGGTTTGCAGCAGATTTTTTTCCCGCAGGAGGATCTCCAGCACCACGTCGCCCATGCCGAAACCGGTGGCCGAAACCTTTGGCCCCCCCAGCACTTTCAGTAAATTGTCATAGCGCCCGCCCCCGCAAAGGGCGCGAAGCTCCGCCCCGCGATCGAACACCTCGAAGACCACGCCGGTATAATAGGCCAGCCCGCGCACGATATGGATGTCAAAGGTGCAATAGTCCCGAACCCCCATGACCTCCAGCAGGTGGAATAAGGTCTCCAGGCGGGCCACTTCCTCCTGCGCGGCGGGTGGGGCCGAAGCTTTGAGCTTTTCAAACGAATCAATCTGGAAAAGTTCCAGGATTTTATTCCGCAGCCCGGCCTCCGGAATTTTTTCCACCGCCAGGGCCTGGAAAGTCTCTTCCGGCAGCTTGGCGCGTTTATCCAGCAGGGCATAGATGGTGTCCAGCTCCTGCGGGGTCGCACCCAGTTCTTGCAGCCAGGCGGCCAGCATGGACCGGCTGGAAATCTTCGCCACCACGTCCCGGCTGGTCAGACCGACGCTGCGCAGATAATCGATGGCGGTAAAGATGGATTCGGCGTCCGCCAGCGGCGAGTCGTCCCCGATGATGTCGATATTCCACTGGAAGAATTCGCGCAGCCGCCCCTTTTGCGGCCGCTCCGCCCGGCATAAACGAGGGACGGAAAACCATTTGACCGGCCGGGGCAGGGAGTGAATCTGCTGATTGATCATGCGGGCCAGGGAGGGAGTGATTTCCGGGCGGATGGCCAGATCCCGGCCGCCGCGGTCCTGCATGGCGAACAACTGGCTGACAATCTCCTCCCCGCTTTTCTGGGTGTAGAGCTGGAGATATTCGAAAATCGGCGCGTCGTATTCCTCGAAGCCGTTCCGCCGGGATACCGCCCGCCAGCCGTCCATAATCCAGTTGCGAACCGCCATTTGTTCGGGATAAAAGTCACGTGTTCCTCGTACCGGGGCAATTTTTTCCATGGAGCACTCACCACTCTGTCAGGTTTTTTTACAGGTTTTCTTTTGCGTATGTCCGTTGCTTTTGATAATCCCCTTTTGCAGAAGATACTCGTTCAGCTCTTCGGTGGAAGTAAAAAAGAGTTCATAGCCGTAATCGCCGCTGTGATAATCGCAGGTTTCATGATGGTAGCCGCGGCAGATTTTGGGGCGGGTATCATAAATATCGCACAGGTTCTCCCGGGTCAGATGCTTGCAGCGGTTGGCGATGTTAATATACCAGTCGCCCTTCTCCACGAAGATGCTGATTCCCTCATGGGCCAGATACCAGCGGATGTCGTCAAAGTCATCCTTGTCGGTCGGGGTTTCTATGGGCAGCGCCAGATACCGGCAGCACAGCCCTGCGCATTTTTTGCATAAAGGATCACTCAAAACATACTCCTATACCAATCAAAAAGAATGAAAAGAGGTATTATAAGGGCTACCCTGCCGGTTCGTCAATGTTTTGCCGGCCATTTCCGATTGAACCTGGTACGGGTTGGGCGGCTTGAGATAAGGTTTATTGAGGCGGGGATTCTTCCTGTTCGTGAGGGATCTCCTGGTATTCGATGAAATTAAGGTCTTGATAACCCAGACCCATTGCGAAGGCGGTATCCAGATAGGGGCTGTCCAGGCCTGCCTCGGCGTGCAGGGGGATATTTTGTTCCGAGCGGAATTTGGTTAGCAGTTTGGAGGCGACCCAGTCCAGGGCCACCGGGTCCGTTCCCAACAGGACCGAACCGTATTCATAGACATATAACGGCTGAATGACCGGACCGCCGTAATACAGCACCTGGAGCATATTCGCCAGGTGCAGGCGGATTTTGCCTTTAATCGTAGGCAAATCGTAAATTTCCGGAACGAACGGATCCCCGCCGTTAAGGTACAATAAGGCGGGGCTTTTCAGCAGCGGCAGAGTCATATTCACCATCGCGCCCCGCAGCCCCACGATATGGTCATCCATAATCGAGGGAATATTGATAATCGCGGTTACTTCCTCCAGCCAGCGGGCCAGATGTACCTCCGTGGTCCCGATATCGGTGGGCTGCTCCTGCCAGCCGTACCGCCAGGGCCGGGTCCCCTGGGCCTGGGGGGGCAGTTCCGCCAGCCCCACAATCATAAAATTCTCCGGCTTAAATCCCGCCTGGTACAAACAGTCCAGCAATGCCCCGGCCAGATCCGTATTGGTGCTCAGCGATTTGCCGTTGACCGTCGTAAAATTCAGGGCAACGACATCCTCGTCATGAATAAAGCAGCGCCAGGCCTGGGCAGGGTCATCCATTCCGCTCAGCTTCTTGATACCCGTGGTCAGCATGAGACGCAGGCTTTTCTGGTGGACCTTCGCCCCGCGGATCACATAGTCTCCATGCACATCATAAATCCGTGCCTTCTGCCGGCCCAGCGGATCATCAATGGCGCGGCGGTGCTGATAGGGCGCCCAGAGCCTCTCCGCCGGCAAGAACATCGCCAGCCACAGAACCACGGAAAAGAAACCCAGCGGATATTGTATGCCTGATATCTTCATTTCCATATAATATCGGCAAAAAACAGGCAAATAAATAATCAGAACCGATAATCCATCACCGCGGCAAAAGGGATCCGTAAATCACTGGACAAACGACCGATAATTCGCATAATGAGAGTATCTGTTGTATGAGATATTTTATACCAGATAAGAAAGGTTTTTCTGCTATGGTTTTTCAAATAAACAGCTTCGAAGAAATAACCAAAAAGCTAAAAAAGCACGGCCAGGACCATCTTTTGCGGTTTTATTCTGAGCTAACGCCCGTGCAGCAGACGGAATTGCTGGGGGAGATACAAGCGCTGGATTTCGATTTAATTGACCGGCTGATCCCCGAATACGTGACGGCTCAACCCCGGTTCAAACTGCCCGAGGAGATTACCGCCCCGCCAGTCTATCCGATGGAGGCGCAAGGCCCCCTGTGGGAAAAATACGAAACCGCCCGGCAGATCGGCAGACAGTATATTGCGGAAAATAAAGCAGCGGTCTTCACCGTGGCCGGGGGTATGGGAACCCGGCTGAATTACGACGGACCCAAAGGAAATGTGCCCGCCACCGTCATCCGCCAAAAGCCCCTCTTTCGCGTCTTTGCCGAATCCATCCTGGCTACCCAGAACCGCTACGGCGGGCGAGTCCCCTGGTATATCATGACCAGCCCGCCTAACCATGAACAGACCGTGCGGAGCTTTCAGGAGAATGATTTTTTCGGCCTGAACCCGGCGGATGTGATTCTCTTTCCCCAGGGGACGATGGTGTGCTTCGATAAAAAGGGAAAAATTCTCCTGAGTGAAAAGGGCCGCCTTTCCACCTCGCCGGA
>JAKJEP010000120.1:0-3872 GCA_022705365.1 Planctomycetota bacterium
GTCAATCAGGGCGGTGCGATCTTCTTCCGCCGCTGCTGCATCCAGAGTTGTCATTGGCAGTAATGCCGCCCCGATCAGAATCAGTATTTGACAAAAGGAACGGCTGGTTTTTCTTGTGAATAATGACTGTCGAATGGGATTATTCATCGTTTTTGCTCCTGTGCTAAAGGATGTTTTACCTGCGAATTCTCATCTACTGTATATATTTCTTATGCTAATACCGGAATCTTACGTAACGTACCACCCTGCAAAGCGGACTGGTGGGCAATGATGCCGGGGACGGTATAGGCCAGGGCCAAACGGATATCAACGGCAGGTTTACGGCCCTGGGTCAGCGCGGAGATAAATTCATGAATCAAAAACGGATGCGATCCGCCGTGCCCCGGGATATTGCGTAATGCCTCGGGCAGTTCCCGGTTCCAATCCTCCTGCTGATAATTTTCGTAATTGGGTTTGTTCCGGACGAAGCCGGCGTCATCGGTTTCGGTCTGGTTTCCGCTGCGAATAATCAAAGGCCCCAGCCCGTTGGGATGGCCGCAGTAAAAGCTCATTTTATCGCCAATCCAGGTGGCTCGTTCCGTGCCGCGATGTGCGCCTTTCCAGGAGATAAAGACCCGGAACGAGTTGCCGCGATCCGTTCTGAACAGGGCCGTCTGAGACCAGAACGGATTCTGGTAATCATTATCTTTGAGGTAGGGACTGTCATCTCCCCACCCATGACAAACCACTTCGGTGAGCGTTTCGCCGGTGATGCCGGTCAAAAAGGCGGTGCTGTGCGTGGGATAGAACATGGGAGCCATGCCATAGCGCCAGGTTCGTTTCCCATCGATTATGTAAAGGCCTTCCAGACCATCATGCTGATATTCCGCTTCGGTATAGTAAATATGCCCGAATTCCCCCTTTTCATACATTTTACGGACTGAAATGGTCTCCAGATGGTAATGGCTGGTCTCCGCCATCATATAGGTCAGGCCGGAGGTTTTCACGATATCGGCCAGTTGTTCCGCCTGCTCCAGGGTGGCCCAGGCCGCCGGCACGGCACTGATGACATGTTTGCCGTGTTTCATGGCTTCCACCGTATGCTGGACATGCAAAGGACCATCGGTAAAAATGGCGACCGCGTCAATATGGGGATCTTTGACCAGCTCTTCCAGCGAAGGGTATGATCGGGAGCAACCCATGTTTTCCATCAGGATTGTTCTGCGGGATTCCAGTAAATCGCTGACGGCATAGACCTCACAGTCCGGGTGAAGATGCCAGGGGAAAACCGAGCCAAAGCCGCCGCCTACTACGCCGATCCGTATTTTTTTCGGAGCGGTATCCACCGCCAGGACGGAATCCAGCGACAGGGCGGCAAGGGAGGCAGCAGTGGTTTTCATGAAATGGCGGCGGGAAAGGTTTGTTTGGGGCTTTGATGGCATAGTGACATACTCCTTTAAAAAATAGTGATCCAATCCTGAGATTTTTAAGGTATATCTTCTTCCTTTAAGTTCATATCCGTCGTTGGATTTTGGCTTTCCGAATCGGCGGTTTGCAGCAGGCAGTTCTTGTCGCCAGGCTGTAAGTTGCTGATATATATATACTTAATAAGGGAACGCACAATGCGTTCCTACCGTCTCGGCTCGTTGATAAAATCCACAGGGCAGGGATTATCAGACGGAACCCACCGGCCAGCCTGGGGATCGAACGAGGGATGCAGCATCTGGGAACCATCCTTTTCCCGGCGGATAAACTTTCTTAAATGCCTGGAAATAATTAGCTTAAGTTTATCCATATGTGTTATTTTTCTACTGTCAACTCAGTAGATAAGTGAACTACCTTATTAGATAGGATGATTATTGTGTTTTTTATTTCTTACCTCAAACAAAAAATTCGCGCTGAAAACAGACGGTCGAAGCAGGCAACGCGAAAATAGTACATAAGACATGCTGAACCATGGAGTTATCGATATATTCGTCAAAATCCCGTGCGAAATGCGGGTTAAAAAGATCTTCATCTTTTATCCATTCTAGCCGATGATGCTAATGGAAGTTGACAACGGCGAAACATCCACCCCAACCAGGATTAAAAATAAGGAATATATGAGCAGCAGCGGCATACCTCCCCATATAGCTGGTTCCGTCTTCCAGGTGCAGGTTTCTGCCGCCGAAACGGCCAAGGCGCACGATGCCCAGCGAAACAAAAGGGCGCGCGATGCCCGTGAGCTGGCGCGGCTGGCCGATCAGCAGCAGCACGAAGTCGAAGATACCGACCATACCGAAGGCTTGTATGTCCACCGGGAAGAGGATCGCCCTCGTGACGGCGAAGATGCCCGCGATACCTATGAAGGCCATGACCGGCAGGAACATTCCTCGGAAAAACTATACCTCCCCCCCAAAACGCCCCCTCGAGTGCACCTCAGCTTCCTGATCAGCCCCAGAATCCAGATCATATAGACCTATCCGTTTGATTTGGACAGAATCGCGATAAAGTTTTGGGAAAAGTGAAGTTACATTCGCATCGAACCATAGCGGCGTAGAATAAGGTTGCAAAACCCTGGCCAAAAGGGTATAAAAACAAATAGTGGCCTGGCAGCTTGGCGGTACAAATTCATGCTACTTGAGAACGAAAGGTTACATAATGGTAATTAAAATGAAAAAGATGCTTTTTCCGCTTCTTTTTTGCTTTTTGTATATCGGTACTCATGTGTCATGCACTCAGGCCGCCAAACTCCCGGTTCCCCACCCGTTTCTGTGCATGTACGGCCACGGCAGTGCGCCGCATCTTGCTGACCAGAGCGGCTCGGCGGCCCAGCCGGAGGACCCGGATCTGAATAATCGGTTCCGGAAAATCATCCCTCCTTTCAATGTAATCGAAGGAATCAGTACGGATGCCGCTTTTATTCAGGAACTGCGGGCTGGCGGCAGGATTTATGCCTTCCATGTCGTCAACGGCGAAAATGCCACTCAGGAGCAGCTCCTGGCGGAATGGCGGGCGCCCTTTGACAACGAGCTGGGCGGCCTGCTGCCCGGCGGCTACGATGCCATCGCCATCGATGAACTCCGCGGCGACGAAAACGGCTCGGTCCAGTCCGACCGGGTCTGCGCGGCCCTCCGGCAATTGCGTTCTCTGTATCCCGATAAGCTGATATTTGTCGCCGCCAACTGGCCTTTGGCGCATTACATCGATAAACACACCGATCAGCTCAACGCCGTCAACCAGTACGCCGATATCCTTATGCTGGAACATTATGCCTACGAAAGCAATCCGCAGTATGACCTGTTTCCGTTCTATGCCGCCAATATCCAGGCGAAGATACCGGGGCTGCTGGAAAAAACCGTCTATGGCTTATATATCGCGCAAGACGGCCTGGTCAAGGGCAAAGGCTTTGTGGCGGATACCTCGACCGATAAGGGATTCTGGGGTTTTCTAGATGAACAACTGCATCTTATCCGTAACGATCCGTATGCCGCTGTTATGCCCGGCGTGATGTTCTGGGTGTACTATCGCTCCGAAGTGGATCTGACGCCCGATTATGTCGCCCGGCTGGCGGACCACTATTTTGTGCAGAAGAAAACCTCCTATTTCGGCGACGGCAGCGACGGGCAGATGATTACCAATCCCCAGTTTGAAACCGGCACCGAAGGCTGGGCCCTGACCCCCGGCAGCGGCGGTACCGTGGCTCGCTTCCATTATGCCGCCGAAGGGATTGCTCCCACCTGGAATCGCACCTCCGAATATTGCAAGCACGGATCCTATGGCCTGAAAATGGTCCGGGGCAGCACCTGCAATCAGGCGGCCTGGTCCGCGACCGTCGATAAAAACATGATTTATACCTTTTCCGTCTTTGTCATGGCGGCCTCCGGCACGAACCACCGGGCGCGAGTGACGAT
>JAKJEP010000120.1:3882-9043 GCA_022705365.1 Planctomycetota bacterium
ATTCGGACGGGATAGACATCACGGCCCGGCAGATTTCTAATGTCGCCCCCGGCGCCTGGTCGCGTATCCTTTTTAACTTCCAGCCCACCACCGATACGGTTCAAATCATCCTCAACGATCAGCCCGTCGCTGCCGGCACGATCCTGTACTGGGACTTTGTCGAACTGGAAGCGGCCTATAGTGCCTCCGTGCCGCCGCCCCCTGCGAAATAAGTATCTGAATCACAAGTGAGAATTTTATGCGTTTTACCAAGATGCACGGCCTCGGGAATGATTATGTCTATGTGGACGGTTTCTCGCAAACCATCGGCCAGCCGGAAAAGCTGGCTATGGACGTCAGTAACCGCCACTTCGGCATCGGGTCTGACGGTCTGATCCTCGCCTTGCCTTCTGATAAGGCTGATGTGCGTATGCGTATGTTCAACGCCGACGGCAGTGAGTCCCAGATGTGCGGCAACGGCATCCGCTGCCTGGCGAAATTCGCTTACGAACACGGTTTAACCGCCGGCTCCGCACCTTCCGGCAACTTCTGCAACCGGATCCTGCGCGATCTGGTCCCCGGTTTGGAGGAAATTGTCGAACTGCGCGTTGAGACCGGCCGCGGGGTGCTGACCCTGGGGCTGGGAATCATCAACCGGCGGGTTGAGCAGGTCGCCGTCGATATGGGCGAACCGATCCTGCTGCCCGCTCAAATCCCCGTCAAGGTTACCGGCCAGCAGGCTGTCGGCATCCCCCTCACCGTCGAAAATCAGCACCTGCTGATGACCTGTGTCTCGATGGGCAATCCCCACGCCGTCTTCTATTGCCCCGATGTGTCCGCCATAAACCTGGACCTTCTAGGCCCGCTGCTGGAGAACCACTCCCTCTTTCCCGAACGAGTCAATGTGCATTTCGTCCAGCGAATTTCCGGCAGCGAAGTGATTATGCGTACCTGGGAACGCGGCAGCGGGATTACGCTGGCCTGCGGGACCGGAGCGGCTGCTGTTTGCGTGGCCGGCGTCCTGGCCAGCAAGACCGACCCCGCTATCCTTGCCCACCTGCCCGGCGGCGACCTCCGCCTCCAGTGGAATCAGCAGGATAACCACGTATATATGATCGGGCCGGCCGTGGAAGTCTTTTCCGGCGACTGGCCGGATTAATCCCCGTGTATCCTTTTTCGGTTATCGGTCTTCGGCAGCCCGGCTGATTTTCTGGAGGATCGTTCGCCCCGGCTTCAAAACCGCATGCACCAGCCAGCGGCAATAAACACTCCGCCGTAACTGCTTCAAGGGCCGGTCGCCCGGCGCCAAGGTACAGGCTTTCTTCACATAGTACCGGGCCTCGTCATAATCCTTCAGCAGCAGGTGCGCAAACGCCAGATTCTGCAGCGCCGCCACATTGTCTTCGTTGAAATCCAGTACCGACAGCGACAGATCGATTCCCTGTTCCAACAGCCCGCTTTGGTAATAACACAAACTCAGATTCTGATACGCCCGCTCATCGTCCGGTTCCAGATCCAGCACCCGTTCAAAGCATTTCATGGCTTCCTGCCTCTGGCCGATCCGGTCCAGCAGACAGCCCAGATCCAGCAGGATATCCGGCTGATTTGGGGATCGGTTCCACTCCTCCAGCAGATGTTCCCGTGCGTTGGCCATCTGGCCCAGCTTCCAATAGCATTCTCCCAGCCGGTAATGGGAGCCCTGGATATTCGGATTCAGCTTCAAGGCCTGATGGAAACTTTCCAGCGCCTGGCTGAATTTGCCCCGGTACAAATGAATCTCCCCCAGATAATGGTGGGCGGGGGCGTGTTCCGGTTCCAGTTCCAGAATTCGATGGAACTTCTCCAGGGCGCTGTCCAGCTCATTCCGCTCCAGCAGCAAAATCCCCGTATCCAGCAGCACCTCCACATCCCCCGGATTGCGGCGCAGCTCCTGCAAAAAATACTCTCTGGCCCGGACGGTATCGTTTTTGGCCCAATAAGCCTGAGCAATTCGGTACTCAATCTGCGGGTGCTCGGCATCAAGTTCCCGGGTCTGCTGCCAGCACCAGATCGCCCGGTCATACAGCTTCCGGGCAAAAAGGGAATTGCCGATATTGTAATAGCACAGCGGACATTTCGACTTCAGCTGCTGCGCCAGATAAAACATCTCCTCCGCTTTCTCATGCTCGCCCATCTCCGAATACGTAATAATCCGGTTGCAGTACCCCGGCTCAAAATGCGGCGCAATTTTCTCCAGCCGTTCAAAGGTTTCCAGTGCTTCCTGATAGTGCCCCACCCGCGTATAGTCCACACCCAGACAATTTAAAATCTCCGGGTCATTCGGATTCAGACCGTAGGCCTGCTGATAGGCCTCGATGGCTTCGTGATACCGTTCCAGCGTATCCAACGTCAGCCCCTTGTTGAACAGCCAGTTGCTGTTGTTGGGATTGATATCAATAGCCGCCTGCAGCGCCCGCAGCGCCTCCTGCCAGCGGCCCCGGTCATACAGATCATGCGCCTGCTCAATCCGCTGTTCCGCATCCGACCACTCGTTAAAATTGGCAAAATTTTCTTCGTTCATAATAACCTCGTAAAGGTATAGATATAATCTGTTTATATTATCGGCTGGAGAACGTTATGATTGTGGTTGCCAGACAAAAGTTTTTTAAATTCATCCCCCTTTTTGTCACGGTCTTACCTGGATTTTTCATAACTTCCTATGGAATAAGAAATTATTGCTGATTTGCATTTTTGCGGCCTTTTTCGTCGTACTGATAATCCCCTTTTTATCAGACTTGACGCTGCCGCCGGGGCCTTATAGAATAGTATAAACACTAGGGGTGCCGAAAGGCTGAGAACAAACCCTTGGAACCTGATCAGGTAGTTTCGTGACAGACCTGCGTAGGAAAGTGCCGATGACCTCCGATTATGGCCGCTTCTAGTGAAGCGGTTTTTTTATGGATGAAAGAATATGACCCGACGAATCTATTTCGATAACGCCGCCACCAGTTTCCCCAAGCCCGAAGCCGTCCATCAGGCCATGAACCGGTATGCCCATGAGGTAGGAGCCTCCGCCGGCCGCGGCGCGTATCAGGAAGCCGTCGAATCCGGTGAGATCATCTACGAAACCCGCAAACGCATCGCCCGCCTGCTCAACGGCTCCCAGCCCAACAACATCATCATGACCTTCAACTGCACCGACGGCCTGGTCCTGGCCATCAAGGGCGTCCTCACCCGGCCCGGCGACCACGTTATCACCACCCGCATGGAGCACAATTCCGTCCTGCGGCCTCTCCATGCCCTGCATGAGAGGCTGGGTATTGACGTTACCTATGTTCCCGCCGACCGGCAGGGCCTGATTGATCCCGACGATATCCGCCGTGCCATTCGGCCCAACACCCGGCTCATCGCCGTCGTCCACGGCAGCAACGTCTGCGGCTCCCTCCAGGATATCGCCGCCGTCGGCCGCATCGCCAAAGAACACGAAATTCTCTATCTGGTCGATGCCGCCCAGTCCGTCGGCCATGTTCCCATCGATCTGGCGAAAATCCACGTGGACCTGCTGGCCTTCCCCGGCCACAAAGCCCTCCTCGGACCGCTCGGTACCGGCGCCCTGTATATCCGGCCCGGACTGGAACATCGGCTCCAGCCGCTCAAAGAAGGGGGGACCGGCAGTAAAAGCGAAATCCCCGCCCAGCCGGATTTCATGCCCGACCGCTTCGAGTCCGGCAGCCACAACGCCCTCGGCATCGCCGGCCTCTGCGAAGGGGTTGGTTATATTCTGGAACAGGGTATCGAATCCCTCCGCCGCCACGAACAGCAGCTCTGTGCTGCGTTTCTGGAACAAACCGCCGGGGTGGATGGCCTGACCGTCTATGGCCCCACCGATCCGAATCAGCGTGTCGGCGTCTTCAGCGTCGCCATCGACGGCTTCGAACCGGCCGAGTTGTCCGTCGTCCTCGAACAGCAGTTCGGCCTGCTCACCCGCCCGGGTCTCCACTGCGCTCCCTTTGCTCACCAGTCCATCGGCACCTTTGACCAGGGCGGCACCTGCCGTTTCAGCGCCGGCCCCTTCACAACCCTGGCGGACATCGAAGCGGCGACGACAGCCCTCCAGCAAATTGCCCAGCAGGCCCTCGTCCACAAAAAATAAAGCCTGTTTCGCAACGGATAATCTACATAGAGTAGATTTGTAAATGGGAAACGCCAGATAGAACATAATTGATTTAAATCACTTGGAAAAGAATTTTTATGAGAAAAGCGTTTTGCATCACATGGATAATTATTCCCTGTTATATGGCCAATCTCCTGGCAGCAGAAAAAGTATTCATGGGGGAAAATCTGAAGGGAAATGGTTATAGCATTGCAGTAAAAGATGAAGGTTCCATCTTGGTCGATTCAAAAGTTGACGGCCGAATTAATTTGAAGCGGGTGATGGAACTGGGAGGGCAGAATCTACTCTACGTTTGCAATCCGAATCTAAATTATCTGCCTTACTTTATTGTGCCTGAACCTGGCGGTCCGGGCGGCGATCATGCCTGGAATCATAACATCGGTCGTTGGTTGGATGCGATGTTGCGTCTGGAGGATGCAATTGGATTCGAAATTCCAGCCGAGCAAGAAAAGAGCATGGTGGAAAATCTGCGTAAATTCTGTGAGAATCCGGACAATCTCCCTTTTGGCCCGCGCGATAACTGGCTGGGCATACAACCCGATTGTTATGTACATTCGTTTCGTGAATATATCCTGGCGGTCAACTCGCTGGTACGTTATCGCAATAGCAAATGGGCCGCGGAACTGGGCCACAAAATGCTGGAATCCATTGAACATGCCACCAATCCGGACGGAACGCTGGCGTTAAAAAATCTGGACACGTATGTCAACTACTACAAACCGGCTTCTCCGGATATTATTTGCCCAGATGGAACCGATGATGCTGCTCCACATGGCGTGACGGATCGGGCTATAGAAGCATTGGTTTGGTATTATCAGGCTACGGGGGATCCACTGGCTTTAAAACTGGCCGATCGATTCGCTCGTTACCATCTGAAGAACAGTACAAATCCGGATGGCAGTTTGAATGTCACTTCGCGGCTACCACATCCGATCGGTCATACCCATTCGTACCTGGGCGGTTTGCGAGGTTTGTTTTTATTCGGCCAGTTGACCAGGCAACACGAATTTATGGATGCGGTAAAATCAA
>JAKJEP010000121.1 GCA_022705365.1 Planctomycetota bacterium
CCGCCGCTATGGCACCCACGGCGTTAATCAGGATTCCCTCCCACAGTAAAACGGTATGAACCCGGCGACTCAGGTGGAGACTCTGAATCAGGGGGAGAATAACCGTGGGGCCGGTAACGATAATCAGAGCGCCAAAAATCAGCGAAACGGGCCAGCTTGCACCCGCCAGATAGCGGGCGGACAGGGTTCCGCCGATAAAACTGACGATCGCGCCGAGGGAGAGCAGATTGCGTACCGCCAGCGGGGCGGACCGGATGTCCCGCAAATTCAGGGAAAGACCGCCGTCGAAAAGAATGATCACCACGCCGAGTTCCACAATCGCCCGAAAGGTATCGGGAATGGCCTGGGAAGGGGCCGGCATCAATTGCAGCATATGCGGGCCGGCCAGAATCCCGAACGCCAGGTACGCAATCAGCGCCGGCAGCCGGATCAAACGGCTGAGCCATTGCGCCGCAATCCCGCCGATTATGGCAACCACAAATATTCGGAGAGCCGGGTCCATTCTGTACCTCAACCTTTCATGGGACAGCCATATATTCTCACTTTTACAAGGCGGAGAAAAACCGGAAGGCATGGTCCTCGATCTGGGGGAGGGCTTCGTGGCTGTGGTCGTTGTAGAGGAGCATTTGTTTGGGGGCGCGGATTTTATTGTAGGCGGCGAACTGGGTGGAAGGCGGGCAGATGTTATCCCGCATGGTAATAGCCATCAGCACCTGCCCCTGGATGCGCGCAACCAGATTTTGCACATCGATATAACCCAGCCGGGTAAAAATTTGCTCTTCCCGCTGGTGCAGCGGATCAAAGAGCCGGAAGTACTGCCGCAATTCGATATAGGCAGGCGTTTCCAGGTCCAGCTCCCAAACCCGTTTGTAATCACTCAGAAAGGGATATACCGGCAGCAGTCTTTTGATCCGGGGTTCTAGCGCGGCACAGGCCAGGGTTAATGCCCCGCCCTGAGAAAAGCCCCGGGCGCCGACGCGGGTTTCATCCACCTGGTCCATGGCCATCACCAGACCCGCCAGCTGGGCGGTATCAAGGAAGATCTGGCGATAGAGCATATTTTCGGGTTGGTCGTTGAGGCCGCGGATGATATGGCCGTGCAGCGTGCCGCCCTTGACAGCACCAACATCCTCGGAGGATCCACCCTGCCCGCGGCAGTCCATGGCAACGACAACAAAACCGGCAGCCACATACCCCAGCTTGGAATACCAGTCGCCGCAGTTGCCCGAATAACCGTGGAACTCCAGCAGCGCCGGGCCGGGCTTCGATACGGAACGGGGCCGCAGCAGTTTGGCGTGAATCCGGGCACCACGCACCCCGGTAAAATACAGATCAAAACATTCGGCAAACGGGGCGGAAAAATCCGCCGGCACCAGCTCGAGCTGCGGATCCACCTGCCGCATCTCCTTCAGGGCTGCCTGCCAGTAGGAATCCAAATCCGCCGGACAAGGGCTCTTGCCCTGATACTGAAGCAATTCCTCAACCGACATCTCTTCAATACGCATAAGCTCCATCTCCACAAGTACTAACGTCTGGCAGCAAGCAAAACAACCTGCCGTAGGGTTTCCTTATAATCCAAACGGGACTGAATTACAACGACAGGCCGGAAATAATCGCAAAATTTTCACCGATCGACTTGCAAGCTCTGCTTTGGCCGCTAAAACAGGCACATTTTAGCTTGACAACCGGCTCCACCAGATATAAAGTATTATCGATAAATAAGATAGATAACCGTAAAAAATGAACCTGATCTTGTCCAGATTGCGGAATACCAGGAACGGGTTTTTGAATATGATTGTACGGTAAAATGCCTAAGCAAATAACCGACATCGATAAAATTCGACGCCTGCCCTGGCTGGCGTTGGGTACCCTGACCGTCAATATTTTCATGGTGCTGGCATTTTCAGGCTCGGTCTTTATTCTGTTTTTGAATGAGCTGGGCCTGAACAAAACCCGGATCGGCTTCCTGCTGGCACTGATTCCGTTGTGCCAGGTGCTTAGCCTTTTTATCGCGCCCGCCCTGGCCCGCTTCGGATTCAAACGCGCCTATCTGCTCTTCCAGATCCTGCGCAATATTGCTATGTGTTTCATTCTTCTTACACCCTGGATTGTATCCCGTTACAGTGGTGAAGCGTTGTTTCCCTGGGTCGCAACGGTAATCTTTTTATTTTCCATCGGCCGGGCAGTCTCCGAAACGGCGATCTGGCCCTGGAGTCAGGAGATGGTTCCCCATCGGATGCGGGGAAAATTCATCGCCGTCAACAACTTCATAACCACCCTGGCCGTTATGATCACTGTGCTGGCTGCCGGCTTCATCATCGGCCGTTATGAAGGGGTGGGGAAATTTATCGTTCTGATATCGGTGGGGCTGTTTTTCGGATTTTTATCCCTTTTTTTCTATAGCATGGTTTTGGGGGCGAACCCATGCGCAAGGGAGTTTCGCAACCGGGGCAATTTCTGGAGATGATTCATACCCTGCGGGACCGGAATTTCCTGCGCTTTCTGGGCGGCCTGGGACTGGCCACGCTGGCCCTCACCTCGCTGATCGCTTTTGTCCCCCTCTATATGAAAGAACAAATCGGTCTGCCGGTGAAATTTGTGGTGTGGCTGGATGTGGCCGGTTTTGTCGGCCTGCTGCTGTCGTGCTATCTCTGGGGTTGGGCGTCGGACCGATACGGCAGCAAACCGATTATGATTACCAGTCTGGGACTGGCGCTGTTTCTGCCGGTATTCTGGTTCTTGCTCCCCCGCCACAGCCTGCTCAGCATCCTCCTGGCGATGATCGTCGGTTTGCTGCTGGGGGCTGCCAACATCGGGTGGGCCCTGGGATTCAGCCGGTATCTGTTCGTTAGCGCTGTGCCGCCGGACAAACGAACCACCTATATGGCGGTCTTTCATGCGTGGATCGGATTGGTAGCCGGTTTGGGGCCCCTGCTGGCGGGCCGGCTGGTGGATATGAACTTCGTTCCGAATTACAAAATCCTCTGGTTTCAACTGGATTCCTTCACCCCGCTGTTCGCCGGTTCGATTGTACTGTTTTTCCTGGCCATCCGGATTATGAGTAAGACACGCCCCGATGGCGCGGTCCCCACGCATTTCTTCATTGGCATGTTTTTTCAGGGGCATACCCTGATGGCATTCAGCAATCTATTGCGCCATCGCTGGGCCCGGGATGAAAAGGACCGGATTCAAACCACCGAACGACTGGGCCAGTCCCAAAGCCCGCTCAGTGCCAATGAGCTGATTGAAGCCCTGCATGACCCCAGCTTCAATGTGCGCTACGAAGCGATTCTGGCCATTGCCCATCTGCCGTCACATCCGAAGCTGGTGGATGAAATGATTCTCATATTAGGTGGAAGCCAGCCGGAATTGAGTCTGGCGGCCGCCTGGGCGCTAGGCAAGCTGGGTGATAAAACCGCCATTGTAGCCCTGCGGGAAACCCTGCTCAGCGAATATCCGCTGCTTCAGGCACGCAGCGCACGGGCCTTGGCAACCCTGGGGGACCGGGAAAGTATTCCCTTTATCATCCAGAAACTGCGGGAGGAAAAAAATTCGGATCTTTGTGTGGCCTATGCCTCCGCACTTGGGTCACTCAGAGTTCAGGAGGTTTTGCCGGATATCCTGCATATCTTGTGGCTCAGCCGCAATCCCAATGCTCGGGAAGAACTGTCCCTGGCGGCAGCCCGGATTGTCAGCACGGAACCCCATTATATCCGGCTGCGGCGAAAGCTCAGTCAGGATTCGGTAACAGAACTGGCAGGAACCATTCTGAATTTTAAAAAAGCCCTGGATTTTGATTCGGCTCAGGAAAAAAAATTAAAAACCCTGGTCAGCCAATGCGTTTCCTACTTTGCACGTAACAAAATATCTCACGGAATCTACACCCTTTCCAAATTTGTCCATCTTCTGCCTCTTGAAAAACTGGATCAAACGCTGGTCATGCTCCTGCAGGAAAGTTTGCAGCGTTACAAAGAATCAGAATACACCCGCCGGGAATATCTGATTCTATTCATTTATGCCCTGGGGCGAGCCTTGCGCTACCTTCATATAAACAAGTCGAAGCTGAAATCCTTGTAAATACTATTGTTAGCTCAAATCGAAACCGTTTGGCAAGGTAATTTATTGACAAATATATATATTCCTCTATAGTACTTATGTCTTTGGCAAACCTGCTGCTGCGTATCGGCAGGGAGAGAAAATCCGGCGGAATACCATATTCCGGACAACCAGGATGAGAAAGTTTGTTCCAATAAGGAGAAATGTATGGAGAAATCAAGTCGGAAATGGATGGTGTTATCGTGTGTATTGCTAGCAGCAGGATCGCTGCAAACCCTTTGGGCTGGAACCATTAACGTTCCCAACGGGTCTTTTGAGGCCCCGTATGTGGACATGGTATCGCCCTATGCCACTTCGAGCATATCCGACTGGCAGAAGGCTCCGGTTCCGCAATGGTGGCTGGATGCGGGCTATTCCACCCAGCAATGGACCGATTCAGCAGGGGTTTTCGTCAATGTGCCTTTTCAGCCGGTTGACAATGTGGACGGCAGACAGGCAGCGTTTATGTTTTCCCCCCCCGGCTGTGAACTGTTCCAGGATCTGGCGGCCACTTTTGAGATCGGACAATCCTACACTCTTACCGTAGGCATTGAAGGCGGCGGTTATGGGATGAAGCCCGGTGTGCCGATGGAGATACGGTTGTATTACCGGGATGACACCGGTAACCGGATACCCGTAGGTTCGACGGAGGTTATCAATACCAATGCCAGCGGGGTCATGTCTCATTTGACGGATTATCAGTTGGATATCCCGGCGGTCCTGGCGGATGATGCCTGGGCCGGTAAAAATATTGGTGTGCAGTTAATCTCCACCGTCAGCTTCGAGGATAGCGGTGGATTCTGGAATATAGACAATGTTCGCTTGATTTCCATTCCGGAGCCGATATCCCTTACCCTGTTGGCATTGGGAACTTTGGTTCTAAGGCGGCGACAGGTCCGAACCTGATGGCCGCACGAGGCCTTTTGTGGCTTTGTTGAAACGTTCAAGACATAGTTGTCGTCTGCTCATGCAGCATGGCTTCACTCTGATCGAGTTGCTGGTGGTGATTACCATCCTGTCGATTCTCCTCAGCATCCTGCTGCCGACCCTGGGAAAGGTAAGAGACCTCGCCCGGCGCAGCATTTGCCTTTCGAATGAACGGCAACTCGGAATTGCCATTCATGCCTATGCAGTGGAAAATAACGACCGCATTCCCTTCGGCCCGAAGGCCCCCCCCATGCTGACGGCCACCGACTTCTATCCCTCCACCGGCGCCCCCACCAGCCTGATTTCCCTCTATAACGGCAAGCCCGTGGGGCTGGGACTATTACTGAATGATTATTTATCCGAACAGCCGGAAATCCTTTTCTGCCCCGGCAGCGACCGCCCCATCGACGATATCGCCGAGTTGGCGAAGGTCGGTTCCCAGCAGGCACAGTGCAGCTATTATTACCGCCACGGCTCGGTGGATAAACAGTTTGACTCCCCCTCCGTCAGCCTAGCAGCAGAGCATATTGAGCTGAGTAATCTGGGCTTGAACCGGAACGGATATCCCATCGGCGCCCTGGTCATGGATACCCAGTTTTTGGTATCCGAAGGTTTCGCCTCGTTCGGGATCGTTCCCCGCACGCATCACAAGCAGCAATGGGTCAACGTGCTGTACGCGGACGGTCACGCCCAAACGCTGGCCAACACCGATAATCGTTTTACCGTGGATCTCAACGACTGGTACACGTTAACCCACGCCTTTGATCGAATCCTGAAAGTTTTAGAAACGGCGGATAAAGAATAAATTTTTTCCACATCTTAATTAAAAGAAAGAAGGATCCTATGAACAATATCAAAAGTAAGGCAATAGCAGTCATTCTGACGGCTGGAATACTCAACTGCATCTCTCAGGCAGCGGAAGAACCGAAAGCCTGGCAGGTCGGCACTCCGATTGTCACCTACTGGTGCGGCCCATCGCTTACCGACGTGGTCGCCCAACAGATGAAAGAAGGCGGATTCAATCTGGTGTGGTGCACGGAAAAGGAACTGGACGTGGCACAGCAACACGGCTTACGCGCCCAGCTTACCGATGGGCTGCTCTCCCCGGCAACATTGGATAATCCCGAGCAGCGGGCCAAGCTCGACGCCCTGATCGAGCGGGTGCGCCGGCATCCGGCTCTGTATGCGTATCACATTCTGGACGAACCGAGCACTGCGCAGTTCCCCGCCCTGCGTCAGATCGTGGAGTACCTCCGCCAGCTGGATCCGGCCCACCTGGCTTATATCAACCTGTTCCCCACCTATGCCAGCAATGAGCAACTCGGCACCAAGGGTGATGTGGTTACGGCCTACAACGAACACCTGAGCCAATTTATCCGCGTCGTAAAGCCGGAACTGATCAGTTACGATCATTATCAGTTTATGAAAAGCGGCGACATGGAGCAATATTTTCTGAATCTTTCCCTGATCCAAAAGGCGGCCCAGAAGGCGAAACTGCCCTTCCTCAATATTGTACAGGCCGCCAGTTGGGCTCCGCCGGTGCGTGTCCCCAATGCGAATGAAATGCGCTACCTGGTCTATACGACGGTTGCCTACGGGGCGCAGGGCATCAGTTATTATATTTACTGCTGTCCCAACCACGAGGGCGGCATCGCCAACGCCGACGGTACTCCGACACTGCTCTATGACGCCCTGAAGAGCTACAACCGGGAATTTATTGCCATTGCCAAGGAACTCCAGAGGATTCCTTTCCTGGCCGCCTATCACACGGCCATGAAGGAAGCCGGTTGCACTCCCCTGCCGTCCGACGCGGTGTTCCAACTGAAAGATACCGTACCCGATGGCCCGCGCGGTTTTCTGCTGGGCCTTTTCGGGACCGGCGAGAAACCGACCCACGTGGTGGTCGTCAACCTGGATTACACCGCCGAAGCCGCCGCCACCCTGTCCGGCCCTGGAAAACTGGAAGTTTTCGACGCTCTCAAGGACGAATGGACGGCGACAAAAAATCAACAGGTTGATCTGACCTTCGCCCCCGGCGGCGGCACGCTGGTTCGGATTCAGAAATGAGAATCTGTTTCAGTCCGTTCCCGTTTAGTCAATAGGTACTGTAGCCGTCTGATCATAACCTGCGAATTGCATCCGGAAGGTTACCGGGCTGGCCTGCCAACCCAGATTGATCTTTTTTGCTGTTATTTTAAAGGTGCATTTGGCGTAATCAATCGTGACATTGATAGTGGAGGGGTCGTCGGTGGAAGGTTTTTTGCTGAACTGATATTTGCCGTTATTTTTGTCGGTGAAAAGCTGGCTGGTGATGATGTCGGCCGCACCCCAGGTAAGCGTTACGCCCTGGGTGCTTAGATTGACCAGGTCTGCGGCGGCCAGGGATCCCTGCAGAGTAAGGCTTACTACGCCCTCTTCCGTGCCTTGTTTACAGGAAATTTTCTCGATACGCAGGGCATCCTCATACCCATAAAGATATTGCATCGGCACATATTTCTTCCCATTAATCACATCTTCCGCACCTTCATCGTCAGCCAATCCATAAGCGCAATAATCGCCGATCTCCAGCACGACTGGCAGCGGGGCGATCAGCCCGGTTAAATCCTGTTTGCGGCTTTTCATCTGGAAGGTATGCTTGCTCAGATCCAGTTTAAGACTGCTGATCAGACCGGTTGTTCTGCGATACGCATAGACGGGCTTACTGCCGGATTGGCGGAAATCCTCACGGGCTAGCGTTTCGAAAAAGGTTCCGACGCGGACCAGAATATTTTCGGCAGCGGTAAAATCCGCTGGGGCGGCCTGGCACGTACCGTTGGCCTGGAAAGTATCCGCCACGGCCTGCCGGGAGCGGCCGGCCTTGAGGGTCATTTTGGCAACTATTAAATCAACGACACCCTTTTCATAAGCCCCCAGATCCACGATCCCATTACTGACGCGGGGATTGCCTTCCAGGTCGGTATCGATTCCGGTTACGGCGGTGTTATCGCCCGTATCCCGGCAGGGAGAATCAGGCAGCAGATAATAACAGCCCGCACTCCAGCTATCATCCGTATAGTCCTCCGGCGTTTCATTCGGATCCCATTGCCCTTCCACCGCGAAATCCGGATCGTCGTCCCGATTGCCGTCGCCCCAGGTTAAGGTGCTGGTCTCATCCACTTCCTGGCCATCCTGACCGCCCTGCACATCACAAAAGGAAACCGCTGCGGAAGAACTGGTGCTCATTCGCAATTGGTTATCACCCAACGCCCCATGATTCCCCCACAAAATGCAATTGCCCATCTCGATGGCCGTATGATGAAATAAATAGACACCCGCATTACGCGACTCGGATTGATTCCCGGTAAAAGTACAGTTGGTCCAGATTCCATTGGAATTATACATGGCAAATGCACCGCCATTACGAGCGGAATTTCCCTCTATCAGCAGATTCTCTACGGTCAGGACAGCAGCATTGCCATACATTCCTCCACCGTACCCGACAGAAGCAGTGGTGATCCGGTTGCCCCGAATGATACTGTTCTTGAGGATAGCTGATTCATGAGTCAATACCATTCCGCCGCCAAAATTGACGGCGGTATTATCGATAATCTGACAATCGGTTAGTACGGAATTAGCATCATTCAGACTGAGTCCTCCCCCTTCCGTAGCCGAATTATCCTCTACCAGGGTATCGGTCAGCATTACATCCCCACCAGTACTGTATATACCTCCCCGAGGCATTCTCCCGAATCGAGCAATTCTCAAATGCCGCCTCCGTCAGATTTAAATAGATTCCGCCGCCGCTGTCATCGGCATAATTACCCTGAATGGCGGTATTGGCTACTGTGATGTCAGAGAACTCGGCCCCCATTCCTCCTGCCTTGCCCATTTGTGCCTGATTGTTCTGTATGCTGGTATTCTGTATAGTCAGGCTCGATTCATTCATGTATATTCCCCCGTTGTAATCGGCGGTGTTATCTTCAACAACGCAGTCTTCTATGGATA
>JAKJEP010000122.1 GCA_022705365.1 Planctomycetota bacterium
GCTGGCCGACCATCCCAACGTCCAGTTCAATTTCTACCGGCCCAACCTCAGCTGCTGCCAGGCGGAAATGCACTGACGGATAACCTTAAAGTGATACCGCTGGAAATATGGGCTGGTAGATTCGTACCAACGGTTCCTACTCAGGAACGGCGTCCGTATCCAGCTCCGGCCGCTCAAACATAGGGATCCGCCTGCCCGCAGGCGATATATCCACAATCGTATTGCCCCGCCACTTTTCGGTGTATTCCACATAATCACCGCCATAAATGGTTTCTTTCACTTCCGCGATTCGCAGCGGATACACTACGGTCAGTAGCTGGCCTTTCTTAATCTTATCAAACACCACATAAGAACCCTGCCAGATCGTTTCCAGAGGTTGTTTGCCGATGTAGGTCTTGACTTTTTCCTTCGGCACCCAGCCGGGAACCCGCACCAGGACTTTCTGACTTTCCTTCACAATAATATTGATTTCGCCCCGATGCGGCAAACACGATACCACCTTCACCAGCGGTGAATCGTAAGGGAAAGCCAGATTAATCCGCGTTTCCCGGTTGTCACCGGTTACCGTATGTTTCCAGATCGCGTGGGAGGCCCGGATCACCGCATCGGCGCAGCAGCCCATCATATCAATCCCCGGCAGTTCCGCATCCAGAGGGGAGGGGTAATGGTTTACCCAGTCGGGAAATCCGCATAAACCGAGCAGCCGGCCTTCCATTCGTTCGGCGGTACGAATGGATTCCTGATAGTATTGTTCCAGCTTTTCATTTTTCTCCTTCTCCGAAGCACCGGGCATCTCCTTATCCACCCGCTTGCCAAGGCAATCTCTCAATACCGCCTGATACGCCGGCGTAACATGGAAAATCGACTCCACCACCTGCCCGCGATAGATCTGTTCCGCCCGGTCGAAATAATCAACGAAAGGTTCCAGGCTGGGATCCAGCCGGCTGGCCATTCCCAGGGCAACGGCCGTCTGCACGATATCCCCCATGGTACAGCCTTCGCAGTCCCCTTTGCGGTCCCACCCGGCTTTCACATTCAGAAACTCCGGCAGCCACCCGGTCATACTGCCGGCGTCCGGATTTACCGAGGCATCATAGAGCCATTCAAATACGGAGCTTGTCTTCCGGATAAAATCCAGGCCCTTTTCCCGCTGTCCGGAAGCTATCAACTGCTCACCCAACAGCACCAGACCCGGCAGGGCATGGGTATGGCCGTGTATATGCCAACTGCCGCCGGTCCCGCCGCCAAAGGAGCCGTCCAGCCGAAAGGCCCCGTCATTGCCTGCTTCATCCGAGCTATGGAAGAGTCTGGTGGCCAGCGCTGTGGCAAATTCCAGGGCTTCCGGATCGCCCGTCATCTGATGCCATTTGGCAAAGGCCCAGCTATTCCAGCCCAGATACAGATGCTGCCAGCCATCCAGACTAAGATCCGAAACTGCTTCAACGGGCGGTTCTCCCACATTGAAGCCTCCCTGGCCGCCGTTGCCGCCCTGATGGTATTCCGCGATCATCCCAACACCGGGAATCTCTCTTTCAAAGGCATACCGCCGGAGTGTCCGCAGCATCTTTTCCGCCCAGTCGCGGACCCATTCCTCCCGGGTCTGTTCGTAATACAGCATGACATTTTTTGCCAGCTCCCCATGCCCCAGCGCACAATGCCGGGGAAGTCTCTCCGGTGGGTACGGCAAACCGCCCTCCGGATCGGTAATGCTAAGCAGATAGCCAAGCTGTCCTTCCTCAATCGGATCATTCAACTTTTCCCGGCCGAGCATCTCCCGCAGCAGGGCATGGGCGCCCAGATTGCGGTTGTTATTATCGAATCCATCCACGCCGTGATGTTTCATTTCGACCCAGGGCAGAATCCGGTCATCAAAAAAGAACCGGTAGGTCGGCTTCAGCCCCGGCATCATCCCCCACGGCTCACACATGGTTTTTAGGTATCCATTCCAGGCACTGCGGGAGATGGTCAGCGGGTCCAGGGTTCGGGCCCCTGTAACATAAAGAGGGGGATACTCCGCATATTCCAGGGTGGTTACTCGCCGCGGCGGCAATGCCCCGGGCCTGGTCCCTGCCGTTTCTTCTGCGCTGGCTGGCAGGCCGGTCATAAAAAAGAATAATACGATCACATGTACCATTTTAACCATTGTGTCTTGCTGCACTGTTCTGTACCTCGCTACCTAAAATTTTTTTATAGTATGGTCTCATTCGATTAATTTTTCATGGCCGGATAATATCATCCATTATCTCCTCCGGCAACCAAATTCTCCAATCCATGCCTGACAGATACATCACCCTGTCAGGCAGAAAAAACAGGCATAGTCATTTTGGATTTATATATTTGGTACGCAGGTACTGTTCAATGGCGCTTCGCTGCGTATCATTCACGGAAGGATACACGATAATCTCCGCTATATCACCCCGGAAGAAGAAAGCATCGATATCCAACTGGCCCAGGGCGCCCACGGAAACGGCATTGGTGGTATGATAAGCAATCGTCGGCACCGTTGTACTTCCCAGAGGATTCCCATCACTGTAAATTCTCTTAAACTTAGTACTACCGCTGATCTGGGTGGTTATATAGTGCATCCCGGCAGTCGGAGAAGAACCGCAGGGCATTCGGATCCAGATCCGGCCACGGCTCCGGATTCTTTTCCACATACCCCCGCCACGCCAGCCGGGCCAGCTCGACCGGGTCCAGGGCCCGATGGCCCACTTCGGAGGGTACCAGGGTTGTATCATTCTCCGTTGCAAATTCCGGGGGAAAGGAAAGAGTTTGCAGCGTACTCACCGCACGGGGCGCGGCGGCGAATGCCAGGGGCGACAGGCCGCATGATGTCAATAGAATACATAGCATTGCCAGGGAAACGATTCGTTGGAAAGAAATCATGGAAATATTTCCTTTCTTCTACCTTTGCAATGAAATGATCCTTACTCAGAACTGTGCCATAGCCAATTCGCGGCGAAAAACGCGAAATCCAGGCCGTTGACAATCCCGTCATTATTGAAATCGGGCGGGTCTGCTTTGCTGATGGTCTTCTGCGCTTGCGCTGTGACCAGAGCACCGATCATCCCCTGGCCATACTGGGATGGATGCGCGCCATCATAGGCATGGATGGACGCGGTTCCCGGATGTGGATATGCGGGAACCAGCGGTGCCAGATCGATCAAATATACATTTCGATCGCCGCCCGCGTTGCTGGCCGCCACAATGGCCCGCACATCCGCCGCGTGCCAGTTATCGCCAAAGTGCGACGTCATGCAGAAAATCCGGGCATGGGGACATGCCTGCCGCATGTCCGTCAGCCAGGTGTTATAATCCTCGATGAAATCCTGGGAAGAAATACCCGAATCATTCGTGCCCATGGCGCAGAAAACATAATCGGGTTCGGGCAGCAGCAACCCGCCTGTCAGCCGGGACGTGGTTGAATCGTAGTGGTCCCACGTCTGCACCAGGGGCGGCACCGACAGCGACGGATTCGACATCCCCTGGCCCCCGGTTCCCAGTTGACCGTATTCGCAATCCAGCGCCAGACCAACCATCGAAAGCCAGGAACCGCGGGCATTGTTGACGCCGAGGATTTGCCAGGATGTGAACAGGCCATCCACTCCCACCCCCTCCAGCACGGAATCACCATACCCAATCGCGAGTTTGGGCCGGGTACTGTGGCGCAAGAATAGGCCGCCCGTATCCAAATCAATTCCGGCAATGCGCAAATGCGCGGTGGAAGCCGTCCACCGGTTTTGAGCCAGATCGGCAGCCCGGAAATAGAGTTCCAGCGTATGCTGGGAGCCGCTGTTGAGACCGCTAGCCAGCGGCAGGGTATAAACCGAACCGGTGGTGGTTAGCGGCACGACCGTGAAGGGTTTATTATCGACGGAGTATTCCACTACGGGCATCGAGGAGGCCGGGCACCCATTGTTGGCCGTCCCGTCAACCACCAGGCCGACCGTGGTTGTACCTTGAAACAGTGACTTGAGATAAGCACCGGGCATGGTGGCTTCAGCACGGAAGGTTTCCCCTTCTCCGCTGCATTTCCATACATACGGCGCCAGCCCGAGTGCTTCGACACCCGTCACCACCTGCGGGAAACCATATGTATCCCGCAGATAATCTTGAATCTCCGTTTCCCGGGTTTCATCCAGGGCCGTATTGTACACCAAAATATCCCCCATCTGACCGGCCCAGCGTTCGAAGGTACCGCCGCCATACGGATTGTCAGCGGTACCGTTGTTGCCTTGTGCGTGGCAGGCGATGGTAAACGGGGCGTCCTTGGTCGGATACACAGCATCAAACCCGGCTGAACTATTACGCGGAACCGTCATCGTATCAGACCACTGCATGCCAGAGCCGAAATCCTGGCCAATCTGGCAGGTCGTGCCATCCCCGGAAAATTTCAGTTCAATCACCCCCCAGCCGGAAGAACCGTCAGGCAGGACCGGAACGGCCAGGTTCGACTGATACACCAAATCGCCGCCATAGGTAACCAGGCCCAGGTGGGAACCGCTGCTATACGGAAAGGTTGCCATAAAGACACTCAGATTATACGGAGCGCCCGAAGGACCACGGATGCCGGCGATGGTCTGATTCGAGTGTGGTCCCAGGCCGCCATTGACCGTGGCACATTTACACACCATAAACAGGGTCAGATTGCCGCCCAGCATGAGAGGATTGCTGCCGGGGGTATTGTTGCTGCGCTGATACAACCGGTCGGACCAGTGCCCATCGGCAAAACCGGCATCCTTCACCACGGGATCAAAGGCCTGCCGAAAATTCACCGCGGCAAAGGTTTTCCCATTATTGGTTGCGGTGACGGACTGCGGGGTATGATTAACCGGGTCGGTCAGAACTTCACCCGCCCCTTGACCGCCCAGTTCAGTGCCATGCGAGCTGGCATCGGTCCAGATCCCCGTACCTTGGTTATAACCGGCGGGCCTGAGCCACAACGCCAGCGCCGGATCGGCCGGATTCGGGCCGCTGCCGCATACTTCCGCTCCCAGTCCCACCATCAGAAAACAGATTCCTATCGCTATAATCCTTTTGGTATCCATTACTGCTTTTTCCTTATTTTACAAAACTCGAAAACATATTCCATAAAGTACAAATTAAAAATATGGGCAGGTAAAACTACCCGCCCCGTGTAGTGTTCACTTCTTCGGAGGGAAATAAACCAACCACTGCCCTTAATACCATATAGCACGTTTACCATTTATGGATTCTCTCCTTTCACAAAACATACTTCCATCTCGGAACACTATAACGAAACGCCACACCTTATTTGAGTGCTTTTCCTCTGACATGACTCATCGGGTTTATCCGAACCTTTTAACTTTTTTCACATGACATTTTGACACTTGCTAGCAATTTATGCTTCATTATCAAATTAAAGTTGGCCGAGAGGAACGCCATTTCCGGCAAAATTTCCGCCATTTCAGGCATACAAGAACACCCCCAGCATAAACTTCCCTGCTGTCAGAAAAGTAAATATGTCATTTGATGGAACCACCGAAAGTCAATATTTTCATCAAAAACCAGCTCTGGCTCTCCAACAAAGGATCGAGGAGCTTTTAGCGCTGGCGTCTCATTTCGTATGGTAGATACCGGTTTTTTGTGTCTGCCGCAATCCGTTTATTTTTTTTGGTAGGTAATCACCGCAGCTTCGGGTAAGGAATCGGCATAGATTTTCAGGCCGCTTTTCATAAGTTCTTCGCCCGTGAGAGAGGTTTTTTCCTCGCTGCCATAGCGGGAGAGTTCATAGGCAGCGCCGGGTTCCAAACCCCGCAGTTTCAGGCGAAGGCCCAAAACCGTGGTATCCGGCCGGAAGAAAGCCTGCACCAGGCCTTCGCCGGTTTCCGGGCGGTTAAACTGCCAGGCCAGACAGGCATCGGATGCCGTGCTATGGGCCGTCAGGGGATAGTAGTCACCATAGAAGTTCTGGATGACGGTCTGCCGCCAGTAGCCGAATAATTTCTGCAATTGGGGGTAGTCAATATCTTTCACCCGGATATCAAAGCCGCACATGAGGCTGGGGGTGATATTACTCCAGAAGGCGTAAGGAACAACAGGGGTCCAGCCGGTGCCGTGATAAGATCCTTCATAGGCTAACTGGCCGGTACCGTAATAGGGGATCCAGGACGATATACCGTAGGTCTGGCATTGGCTGACGATGGCAACCAGCGGATTGTCGGTCCGCCAGAGAGGGACGGAACGACGGAGGGTTTCCAGGTCGTTCCGGCGGCCGCCGGAGGCGCAGGAATCAATGCGGATGTTTGGGTGGCGGCGCAGCAGTTCATCCCAGTAGGCCAGATAGCCCATGACATGCTTGTTTTCCGTGATACCCTGGCGATCTTCAGCATCATTGCCGCGCCAATAATTCAGCGGGTCCATATTGAAATCCTGACGATAGTAATCGATTCCCTCGGTCTTGATAAGATTACTGAAATGATTGGCCGCCCATTCCCAGGCCTGGGGATTGCCCAGGTTGAGCAGGCCGCCCTTTTCGCCGCCGAGAATCCATTCGGGATGTTCCTGGGCCAGCCAGGTACCGGCAGCAACACGCTCCGGTTCGAACCAGAGAAGGAAGTTGACGCCTTTGGAACGGGCGTAATCGCTCAGGGGCCGCAGGCCGCCGGGGAACCGGTTGGTATCGACCTCCCAGGTGCCGACAAAGGGCCAGTTATTCTCGTGCGCTCCGACATACCAGCCGGCATCGACCCACAGATAATCGGGCTTGATCCCCTCTTCAATATGGCGGTCCATATAGTCTTTGAGTTTTTGTTCGTCGGCATTCACCATTTCGCTGTAGATGCGGCCGGCATAGGCGGACATGATCGGCTGGGGAAGCTGGCCGTTCACGCGGGGAACATTGTGAGCCAGCATCCAGCGGCGCCAGATGTTCTGGGCCAGCGGCCAGGAGCGTTTATAGAACTGCAAAACCACCAGCGGGCTGCGGATTTCCTCGCCGGGCTGGAGTTTCAGATGGGTCAGCTCCTGCCCGCCGCGAATGGTTAAACCTGCCTTTTCATCCCGCACAAACTGCGTTGCCCATTGCCCCGGCCAGCCGAGAACACAAATGACTCCCTCACTATGCCAACTGAGATTATAAAAAGACATTTGAACCTGCGAACCTCTGCCGCCGGTGGGAGCCAGGGGGAGCCTGGTATTAGGGGGCAGTATATTGGTCAGCGGCTGATAGCTCTCCACAGACGCAAACTCGCCTTTGTTGTAGTGGAGGGTAAACTCGCCCCAATCGGGATTGGTGTCAAATACATACCGCTGAAGGGTCGTATCGATTGCCTGGATGTTTTCCAGGAGGGGAGTGTCGGCGGAACCGGTATTTTTGAAATATACCGTCCATTCCACGGTGGGAAAATCATTATACATAACTATAACACAGCGCACTTCCAGACCGGTAGCGGGATCGGTGTAGAGCAGAGTGGACTGCGTGCGATGGTCATCCAATTTTTTACTGTCAGTTTTGCCTTTCCAATTGGGTAACAGTTCGACGGAAGGCTTGCCGTTGTACACGAAGGAGAAGGGCAGTTGCTGTGAGTACGTGACGGACGGCTGGCCCTCGAGAATGGGAAGGTCGCCCAGCCAGAGGGTTTGGCCGTTCTGGAGGGTGACTTTGGCATCGGCCCAGACGGCCTGGTCAAAGGGAATCCCATCGCCGCCATCTTCGACGATGAGGGTGAATTCCCGTGCGGCTTCCAGCGGGACCTTTACGGCAGTACCCTCCTGGCCCTGCTTTATGACGGGCGAGCGGAAGAGTTCGTTTTTGTCTTTCTTTACCACAAAGACCACGGTTCCGGCACCGTTGCTGTCCACGCCGGCGACGGCCTCCAGGAATTGGGCGGGAGCAGGCAGACGGACGAGGATTTCACTATAGGCATGGCAGAACAGGCCTCGGTCGTACCGGGTATTTCCGATAGCAAACGGCTGGCCGATGCGGGCGTTGAGCTGCACGGGGATGAGGTTGGCTTTTACGATCAGGCCCGCGTCGGGGGCAGGGAGTGATTCGAGGGCCGGGAAGGCGGCTGAGACCCAACCGTTCCGTTCGGCGAATTCGGCCGGGGATGAGATACTATTCGCCGAGGCCATCGTGTAAGAGAAAACAAAAACCGCCAAAGCAACCCAATTCAACATGTACCTTTTCATGGCAGAATCCTTTCCATAGTATTTTATTGTGCCGTTATTCCAAAACAAAGGTAAATATACCTGTTCATGTAACGCTTTTCAAATGATTTAAGAAATCTTTTGATTAAACGGAACTTTTCAAAAGTTCAGTCAGATCTTATTTAAACAGAATTTGCTGCCCTATTCCTTTAGTCAATTCACACGTCGGTAGAGCCAGATCACTGCTCCAGGACGATCCTTAATCCTAATTGATATTCCCTCGTTCGTGAGCTCGCGTCCCAACTTCCTGGTGGCCCCGGGTGCATCAAGGCAGGTCAATTCGTAGGTCGCGGTGGAATCGAGCCCTCCCAGCGTGTAGGTGGCTGATTCGTCAGTGTTTTCGGCTCGTCGGAAGGCTTGCACCATTCCCGCTCCCAGGTCGGGTCGGTCGAATTGCCAGGCCATCCAGGCTTTCGCATCCAGGCTGTAGGGAGTGAGCGGATAGTAGTCGCCGGAAAAGTATTTGCGCAGAGAAAGATATTCATGCAGCAGCTTGCGACAGAGATCGAAATCATAATCTTTGGAGTCAAGGGTTTTCTCATAGAAGCCCCAACCGACAACCAAGCCGGGACTGTAGGCGCTTCGGACGTCATAGGCACTCTTCCCTTGCCCCGTCGCTCCCGCACTAAGAGGCACCCACTGAGACAGTGCCCAGGTCTGAGACTGAATACCCATGGGGTCAAAATCGAGCAGACCCTTTGGCCCGGACTGATAGTCGCTCCGCCAGAGCGGTATGCTGCGCTGCATTGTCTCCAAATCGATCTTCCGGCC
>JAKJEP010000123.1 GCA_022705365.1 Planctomycetota bacterium
GACATCCCATCCAGATTCCTGGCCAGGTTAGGAGCGAATTTGCCCAGCACGATCCCGCCGATGATGCACAGGATCACCCAGACCGTAAGATATTTCTCAAAAATATTCAATCCCTTCGCCGCCGCCTGTTCTTTCATTTCTGTGCTCATAATCAAATCCTTTTTACTTCTTCCAGGCGGTAACATTTACGCTGACAATATAATCACTCAGTTTGGCGCCCGCCGGCAACGCCTCTTTCACCGCCCGGTAGAGCGGATCATTGCAGTCCGCCAGCACATCCAGGTTGTACACCTTTTCTTCTATCTGAATATCATACAAACCCGCCTGTGCCGCCATTTTTCGTGTTTCCTCTACCAGAACCGCCCCCGCCACGCAGCTTACCAGGGCCGCAGCCGATTGGAGAACCTCCGGCGGCAGCGGCTTCTTCAGCGCCAGATCCGACACGCAGGCCCGGCCGCCCGTTTTCAATACCCGGGCTATCTCGTTCCAGACCTGCTGCTTGTCCGGCGAAAGATTGATAACGCAGTTGGAAATCACCACATCGATGCTGGCGTCAGCCGCCGGCAGATACTCAATCTCCCCCAGCCGGAACTCGACATTGGCCAGCCCGGTCTTTTGCGTGAACGCGGCAATACTGGCCCGCGATTTGCTGAGCATGGCCGCTGTCATATCCACCCCGATAGCCCGGCCCTGCGGCCCCACCTTGGCGGCGGCGATAAACACATCGAATCCACCTCCGCTGCCCAAATCCAGAATCACCTGTCCCAGTTTCAGATTCGCCAGCGCCGTCGGATTCCCGCAGGACAGACCCATATTAGCTCCCTCCGGCAAAAGCTCCAATTCCTCCTGCGAATAACCGATGCCTTCCGCCAGCTTCTGCGGCGCACTCGATCCGCAACAGCAGCAGCTCGACTGCCCCTGGGAAATTTCCGTATAACCCTGCCGGACCGTTTCCCTGATTTTTTCACTTTGCTTCAAATGTTCATCTACCATAATTACACCTCTTACTTTGCCATAGATTGAAGTTTGGAGCGATGGCCAGACATAACCACGCCCGCCTCCGCCATCTGGCTGCGGCAGGAATTGCCCGTGCACAAAAACAATACTTTTATCTTTGGTAATGACTGCAAAAACTCTCCCGTTTCATCCGGCGGATTTCCCGCAATTTAGTCAGCTCCTCCCCCATCAACTCCGCCTCCAGATACTCCCGCAGCCAGCGGATCGTGCCGGCCAGCTTCACATCCCCTCCGCTCTCCGCCAGCCGGTAATAGATCCACCGCCCCTCCTTGCGGCTCTCTACCAGCCCCGCCTGATGCAATATCGACATATGCTTCGAGACCGTCGAGGGTGCCAGCCCCAGCATCTCAATAAGCTGGCACAAACACATCTCCCCCTCACACAGATACCGCAGTGCCCGCACCCGCTGGCCATCCGCCAACGCCTTGGTTAAAGTAGTAAATTCATCTATTATATTACGATACTTCGCCATATAACGAATTATAAGCCGCCCCCTAGCCGCTTGTCCACTCTTTTTCCCGAATTTTTGCCGGCATTTTATAATTCCCTCTGCCGCCCGGCTGTGATATGGTTCTCTTTTTGGTAACGTGATGTCCGTGGAGAGTGTTATAAATGCCTGAAATTAATAGCCCTATGCGACGGGGCGGCCGCTTGCGGCATCAATTCGTCCGGCTCCTCAAACGCCTGGGCTATCGGGAAGAGACCTTTTTGGTCCTGCTGGCCTGCCTGATCGGCACGCTGACCGGCCTGGGGTCCGTCGGTTTTACCAAATTGATCCATCTGGCCCATGATTTCTGCTACGGCGGCGTCCACCATTCGGGCCTCTACGGCGGCAGGACCTGGCTGCTGCTGATTCTGCCGGCCGCTGGGGCGCTGCTGGTCGGATTCATCACCTACTACTTCGCCCGCGAGGCACGGGGCCACGGCGTTCCCGAAGTCATGGACGCCATCGCCCGGCGTAACGGCGTCATCCGCCCGCGGGTCGCCCTGGCCAAAGCCGTCTCCTCAGCCCTCACCATCGGGTCCGGCGGATCAGCCGGGATGGAAGGCCCCATCATCCAGATCGGCTCGGCCATCGGCTCCGCCGCGGGGCAATTCTTTCAGGTGGTCAAACACAACATGCCCGTCCTGGTCGGCTGCGGCGCCGCGGCGGGGATTTCCGCCATCTTCCATGCCCCCATTGCCGGGGTCCTGTTCGCCCTGGAAATTTTTCTCCGCGAACTGAACTTCAAAACCTTCTCGCCCGTGCTGCTGGCCTCCGTCTTAAGCAGCGTGGTTACATCGGCCCTGCTGGGGTCCAACGAGGCCATCTTCCCCATCCTCAGCCAGTCCGCCTACCGCTTCCAATGGTACGAACTGGGAAATTACGTCGTGCTGGGACTGCTCTGTGCGGCGGCGGCAGTCTTTTTCATCCGGCTGCTCTACGCCCTGGAAGATCTGTTTGCCTGGATCAACGTCCACCATATCATCAAACCCGTGCTCGGCGCCCTGTGCCTGGGACTCATCGGCCTGTTCACCGTATATGTCATGGGCGATACTCGCTTGCGGGAACCTGCCATCTTCGGCAACGGCTACCCGCTCATCGGCCGCTGCATCGGCGCCTCCCTGCCCGAAGGGACATCCGCTTTGCCCCTGTCTGTCGGCGTATTGGTCCTGCTTTTCTTTCTGAAAGCCCTCGCCACCGGCCTGACGCTCGGCTCCGGGGGTTCCGGCGGTGTGTTCGCTCCCTCCCTTTTCCTGGGGGCGGTGGTCGGCTATGCCTTCGGCCTGTCGCTGGAGCATTGGGGCATATTCCCCCAGCTCAGCCCCGCCACCTATGCCCTGGTCGGCATGGCCTCCGTCGTCGCCGCCACCACCCACGGCCCGATGGCCGCCATCGTCATCGTCTTTGAGATGACCCGCAGCTACCACGTGATTCTGCCGGTCATGTTTTCCACCACCGTCGCCCTGGCGGTGGCCCAGCTTCTCTGCCGCGATTCCATCTATACCCTCAAGCTCCGCCGCCGCGGTGTCCATTTCGAAACCCGCGCCAACACCGCCCTCCTCCGCCGCCTCACCGTCCAGAGGGTCATGCAGCCGCGCTGCACCCTGGTTTATGATGACACCCCCTTGCAGGAGGTCATGCAAAAAGCCGTCGATATGGAACTGGCGGATTTCATTGTCGTCAATCATGCCCAAAAATATTATGGTCTGCTCGTAGCCCGGGACCTGCGTACTGCCCTCCTTCAGCCGGAGTCGGTCCCCCTGCTGGTAGCCGGCGAACTGGCCCGTACGAATATCCCCACCGTCCTGCCCGACGAAACCCTCGACACCATTCTCGATAAATTCGCCCGCCTGGATGTCAACAGCCTGCCGGTGCAAAGCTCTCACGACGAGCACACCTTTGTCGGCATGATTACCCGCACCGCCCTCATGCGCCGCTACCAGCAGGAACTGGAAAAAGTCCGTTAATCCGCATATCTCACGGGGATTTGAGCACCTCCTGATACCGTTTTACCCCGTCCAGAACCTGGGAAATAGCTTCCGGCAGGTGGAAAGGGACCACGATCATATCGCGCGAAGGATATAAGGGGCGAACGGCGGAACCCAGACCGTCGCGCACCACCAGCAGCAAAGGCGTTCGAGTAGTACGGATGAGCCGGTCCGCAGCCGGCCGCCAGCCGGAACCGCGCAGTTCCAGGGGGCCGAATTCATCCAGAATGATTAAATGAGCATTGCGGGTATCGATACCCGCGAGAATTTCATTACCCCAGTCAAAGGCGGCGGAATCGAAGGCGAAAGGGACCGACGGCTGGGGCCGGCGGGCCAGCGGCCGCGTTTGCCGGGTGGCAATATCGAGCAGATCGAAACCCGTCAGGTGACCCTGCTGGTAAATGGAAAGGCTGAGGAGGCCGGCCAAAGGAATACCCTGCTGACGGGCAGCGGATTCCAACTGGAGCAGCTTCGAGGTTTTGCCGGCATGGCGCGGCCCCGTCCATAAAAACAAGGGATCAGCCGCTGCCCGAGGGCCGGTGAAAGGAGTTTTGGAAAAGTTCATGCCTTTGGATTACAGAACCTGGTAGCCGAAAATCACCAGACTGCCTGCCCAGCACAACGTCGAGGCCAGGGGGATCATACGGGCGGCCAGCCCCGGCTGCCATTGAAAAGGAGCCGGGTACTTCTGCCGCAGGCTTTCCGCCTGCCGCAAGCACAACGGCACCAGAAACGCTGAAAGCACGGCAATCACGCTGCCGCTGATCAGGACATGGTAGAGGAACTTCTCCGGATGATTCTGGACCCAGGGCTGATAGTGGATGACGTAGGTCATCAATACCGCAAAGGCCAGATTATTGAACCAGGCGGCCGCCGCCGCCGCCAGCCAGCGCCGTTTCAGGGCCAGCACGGCAAAAAACAGGTCAAACGAAATCCCCGTAACCAGTATGCCCAGATAATGGCATTTGTAAAACGGGGCGTTCAGGAATTTAAAAAACAGGGCGCCGACGGCAATCAGGGTGGCCATGCCCAGATAGGGGAAAAACACGCGGGCCAGCGACAACACCAGAAATCCGATCACCACCAGGGGAATGGAGGCGTAGGGAATTTTATAGCCAAAGAGCGAACCGCCTAATAAAACCTCGGACAGGCCCCATACGGCACTGAAAAACAACCATCCTAAAATCATTTGTTTCTTCATCGTCAATCTCCTTACAGGATAGATGTTGATGCGATAAAAGGTATATAGATCCTACCGGCTAAACAAGACTTTGTCTATCACAAATTTACGAGAAGGTTAGCCAGGGTATTATCCCACGGTGGACGATTTTTAAACAAAGAGAGAACGGCTACGAACAGATTTCCATTCGCAACCGCTCTCCCCATTGTTTTTCATAAGCCCTTAGTGCTTTGTAAAGCAGGAGTTACGGCTCTATCCCTTAACGGCCCCGCCGCCGCCGACAAATCAGAGAGCCGCCCACACCCAACAGCAGGATACTTACTGGTTCCGGTACTACTACATCATTGATTGTACGGGTGCAAAGCTGGTAATAGTCCCATTCATTCCGGGTATATTGTTCGATAATGCCGGTCACGCTGTCCAGTTGGGCACCCGCCTGAACATAGGGATGATAGGTAGCACCGCCCAGCTCAGCGCCGATGTAATAATCAGTGGCCCAGCAGGTGCCGTTGACATTCTGCAGGGCGTAATTATCCGCGTTTTTTCCCTGATCCAGCGCCGCTACCGTAACATCCTGAACCTGCACGAGCATCGCTTCATAGAGTTCGCTGGAATGCCCCGCATCCACCGGATAGGCGATATCTGAGGGACTCACCACCAGCGGGCTGGGCAAAGCGGAGGTACTGAGTTTGCTGAAAGCAGAACCGGGGCCATAAACCAGTTGCGTATTCCCGCGATATTCTTCCACCAGCATAGAGGTAAACGACACCACATCCCCCACCTCCACCTCGGCAAATTCGGTGCCGGTCGTAACGGCAAAAATACCGCCCCAGCCGCTGGGATTGGCCGGGTCGTAGATGGCCAGTTTGGTTTTGCCGCCCAGGAACTTGTGCAGCACCACGCCGCCGGCACAATCCACCGTTTGACCCACCAGCGGGCTGTCACCGGTGGGATCCTCGGTGTACTGTATATCATAGATACTCAGAGCTTCGACATAAAGCGCATTCGATAAAAGGAAAAGAACCACTAAAAATATTTTACCAGACATCAATATCCTCATCATTATTTCTCCTTTAGAAATCATTGTTTCTTTTTTTCGAACCCATCCCTAAAATAAACTGGAATGGGCAACCAGGAAACTGCCGTTTCAACTTCTCAACTACTATTCATTTTTCTCATTTTATCCTCCGGAAAAAATTGTTTGTTATTTGTTATCCTTAACGACCGATTGCATATCACTCCCCGGCACCGTCCAGCCACTCATTGACAAAACTGGCCAGATCCACCAAATCCAGTATCGTATCCTGATTGCAATCGAGGCGTACACAAACCGGTGACGAGCCGCAGCCCGGCTCCAGCCAAAAGCCTGAAAAAATCGCATAATCCAGCATATCAACCGCACAGTCGTCATTGACATCCGCGGGAGAAGGAAATTGCAAATGGTCCGCACACAGGGTCATTAGCTGATAATAGTCAAAGCCCGTCGAGATATTTTTATATTGTTCCAACATGCCTTCCACTACGCAGAGCTTCTGTCCTGATTCGACTCCGTCATAATATAGCGCAAAAGCCTCCAGATCGTCGTTATAATAATCCGCCGCCCAGCAGCAGGTTGGATTTTCGAGGCTGCACAGTTCATAATTATCCTGGGCTTTGCCCAGACCCATCCGGGCAACCTGGACATTTGCCACCCGCACCAGCATCGATTCATATTTTTCGGCGGCATGGTCCGCTACATAGTAATCGCCATAGGCATCCGGCAGAGGAGCGGCGATCTCATTCGGGTCAAGCAGCAAGGCCGCGGGGACCGGATGGCCGCGGCTGACCACGGTGAGGATGGGATTATTCACCTTCAAAATCTGCAGGAACGTGGTGCCGCGATGGTCTTCTACCTGCACATTTTGCAGTTCCACCCAGTCGCCGACTTCGATTCCGTCGAAGTAATTGGTCAGGTTGTAACGGTCCTTCACCTGGATGCCTCCCCAGCCGTCCGGATGGGCCGGATCATGCAGAACCAGCCGCGGCACCGTCCGCACCATCTTGTACGCCACCACCCCGCCGCTGCAATTCAGCAGTTGGCCATGATAAGGGCTGCCGCCATCCGCCGCGGCGGTGTACTGGATTTCATAGATGGACCGGTACTGGGCCTGGGCCGCCGAAACGGTAAGGCTGATGATGGCCGTGCAAAACAGCCGGCAAACAGAGCGAATTATATAAGGATGAAAAGATGTCATTCATTTCCTTTCGAGGTATTCCTAACGGTATTCCCCCGTCTCAGGGAGGATAGGGGTACCAGTTGGCGTCCGAACGGGGAGGCACTTCCAGATCATCCGGCCAGCCCGGTTTCCAGATGGTGTCCTGCCACTGCACATGGCCGTCACAAAACAGGATTGACCCGCCCAGTTCACCCTCTCTGCGGGCGTGCCGGCCGCTGAAGGCCTTGGGATAACTGCCGCAGTGGGCGCCGGCGGAACGATTGGCATGTTCCCCGTTGTACCCCAGCCGCGGGTCCAGCAACTGATCGAAAAGCAGATGAACAATCGCCGGGCACTCGATGTTCTCGCTCTGCAGAAAGCTGGGCAGGGGGCCGCTGGTATCCTCCGGATGATGCCAGCAGTTTTCATCCAGTTCCAGGCAGGCGTTCATGGCATACGAAAAATAGCCGTCACGCCGCGGCCGGTAGCCATACAGATTATCAGGCGCCAGCTTCGCCGCCGGGCACTGGAAAAACGTATCTTCTTCGGGATGGTTCCAGGGTGGATAATCGCGCCAGGGCGCCTCGCCCCACAGCGGCGGAAGCACATCCACCCACCCGGAATGGTCTGCCGTATCGGCACTGCTGGCCGGCGGTTCGTCTCCCTGCCGGTCCAAACCATCGCAATGGGGATAATACCCCTGGTTTTCGTGGGCATAGATGGCAAAGACCATCCCCCATTGGCGCAAATGGCTCTGGCAAACCGCCTCCCGGGCCGTGCTTCTAGCCCGGTTCAGCGCCGGCAGCAGGATGCTCAGCAGCAAAGAAAGGATCCCGATGACCACCAGGAGCTCCAGCAGCGTAAATCCTTGCATCGCCGGCGTTAACCGCACGCCCGGCCGGGGAAAAATCCTGCTCGTTCTTCTATGCCATCTGTCCTGGACCAAGGTCTCTGTCCTCCGGCCATACACCTGCCGCACACCGGATCAATCCGGTCACCGCGATATGTATAACACAACATATCGACTGCTCCGCATTATATAGTCCGGCCCGCAAAAGGAAAAGATTTTTATAGACGCTGGCGTCAAAATACGAGGGTTAACGCCGCTGCTTTTCCAAACCTTGTATCGCCCATTGAATCTCCGCCTCCGTCAGATCCTCCACCAACGTGCACCGCCCGATCCCCGTCGGCAGCACAAACCGGATCCGCCCGCCCGTCACCTTCTTATCCTGCAGCATCGCCCGATACAGCTCCTCCGCCGGCAGATCCTCCGCACCGGTCGGCAAACCAAACACCTCCAGCAAATGCAGAATCCGACCCGCCTCCGCCTCCCCCAGCAGCCCCCGCCGCACCGCCAGCCGGCTCGCCGCCGCCATCCCCAGCGACACCGCCTCCCCATGATGATAATCCCGCACCGCCAGTACCGTCTCCAGCGTATGCCCGATCGTATGCCCGAAATTCAATATCCCCCGCAGCCCGCTCTCCTTCTCATCCGCCGACACCACCGCCGCCTTGATCCGGCAGTTCCGCTCCACCAGCTCGATCATCCGCCGCTGGTCCAGCGCAAGTATTTGCTGCCACTCCTTTTCCAGCAATTCAAAAAATTCCCCATCCCGGATCACCGCATGTTTCACCGTCTCCGCCAGCCCGCAGCCCAGCTCCCGACGCGGCAGCGTCCCCAGCACCGACACATCCGCATACACCATCCGCGGCTGATAAAACGACCCGATCATATTCTTCCCCCGCGCATGATTGATCCCCGTCTTGCCCCCGATACTGCTGTCCACCATCGCCAGCAGCGTCGTCGGCAGCTGCATGAAAGGCACGCCCCGCAGGAAGGTCGCCGCGGCGAAGCCGGCCAAGTCGCCGACCACGCCGCCGCCCAGTGCCAGCAAGGGTGAGCGTCGGTCCAGGCGCAGCTCCACCAGGCGGTCGTAAACAGAACTCACCGTGGCCAGCGTCTTGTAGCGTTCGCCCTCTGGCACCTCAATAATATAGGGGGCGAAGCCTGCCCCGCGCAGCGACTCGACCAAGCGCGCCGCGTAGAGACC
>JAKJEP010000124.1 GCA_022705365.1 Planctomycetota bacterium
GTTTCCCCCGACCCCCGTACCAATTATCTGCTGATTACGGACACATCCGCCAATATCAATCACATCGCCCGGATCATCCGAAGGCTGGATGTCCCGTTTGCGCAGGAACAACAGGAGATGTTTTCGCTGCAGTACGCCTCGGCCCAGTCTCTGGCCAAACAGATTACCGACATGATGGCCAGTGAAAAAGGCGGAACCGGCCGCACCAAATCGGAGCTTGCTGCCAAACCGCTTGTCCCCGTCAAGGTTCTCCCGGACCCCCGCACGAATTCGCTGCTGGTGATTGCTGCGCCGGCGGATTTGCAGACCATTCGCGCCCTGGTCCGGAAATTGGATGTCCCGCGGCCCGACGGAGCGGAAAACTGGCATGTCGTATATCTGGAAAATGCCCAGGCAGAGGAAATGGCCACCTCGCTGGCCAGTATTCTGGCGAATATGAATGCGGCCAATCCTGCCGAAAATAAAGAACTGATTCAAATTACACCCGATCTGGGCACGAATTCCCTGGTCATCAATGCCCTGCCGCAGGATTTTCTGGTTCTCTCCAAAATTGTGGAAAAGCTGGATATGATCCGTGAGAAAGTGCTGGTGGAACTGCTGATTGTCGAGATCGATGAAGACTCCCTGCAGGAAATCGGTGTGGACTGGACCACTCTGGACCAGGCCGTTTCGGACAGTCTGCGCGGCTTCGGGAATACCGATTTCGGGATTCGGGCCGATGCCACCAGCGGGAATCTGGAAGGCGTCAGCATCGGGGCGTTTAAAAAGGTGGGAGGAGAAACCAGGATTGGGGCGATTCTCTACGCGCTGGACAAGGTTTCTGATGTCAATATTCTTTCCACGCCCAGCATTACCACCTCCAATCATCGCCAGGCCAAAATCATCGTAGGCGAAAATATCCCCTACGTGAAGGGCGATCGGGTGACCGAGACGGATCCCAGCACCCCCACGATTGTCCGGACCATCGATTACAAGGATGTGGGGATTACGCTGAATATTACCCCGCATATCAGTTATGAAAAACGGGTCCGGCTGGAGATTGAAAGCGAATTCACGCAGTTGATCGACAGCGTGACGGGGCTTTCCGCGGATACGCCTACCACCGCCAAACGGCAAATCGAAACCGAAGTGACGCTGGAGAACGGCTCCACCCTGGTTTTGGGAGGTCTGATTCGCGACGATAAAACGGCGATACAAAAGAAAGTCCCCCTCCTGGGGGACCTGCCTCTGATAGGCGGTTTATTTAAATTGCAGCGGGATCGGCTGAAAAAGACGAATCTGCTGCTATTCATAACCCCCTATGTCATTCAGGATGAAAACCAGGCCCAGCAAATCACGCAGAAGAAAAAATCGGAATTTTCGCCCCTGCTGGAAAAGAAAATTGAGGAAGATGCTCTGCGAAGCAACGAAATCCGTTGTCCGAAATAACCGGAAAGTCGGTACCTGCTTATGACCGAAGAAGCCAAAACCAAACAACCATCGCCAAAGGGGAATTTCCCCTTTCTGGAGACCATTGCGGAGGATCAGTTGGCCCCGGATCTGGTCCAGAAATTCCCTTTGGGCTTTCTGAAAAAACACCACCTCATCCCTATTATGTATGATCACAAACCGGCGGTGGTTCTGGCAGATCCGTTGCAATTGGAACCTTATGACGATGCCTTGAATGTCTTGCAGCAATACTGTCCGCGCCTGCTTTCCTCCCCGCAGGAAATCGAACAGGCCATCAGCCGCTGCTATTATCAGCATCAGGATCTGGAGTCCGGTGCGGCCGGCCTGCCGGCAGAGGGGGAAATTCAAACCCTGCAGAATATCTACGCCCCCGGTCAAACAGAAGACCTGCTGAATGTGGCCAATCAGGCCCCTGTCGTCAAACTGGTGAATACGATCTTTTTCCAGGCCGTCAGCCACCGGGCCAGCGATATTCATATTGAGCCGTACGAAAAGGAAGTCAAGATCCGCTACCGGATTGATGGGGTGCTGCACGACGCGATGACACCTCCGCTGCCCTATGTGATTCCGTTGATTTCCCGACTCAAAATCATGGCCAATCTGAATATCGCCGAACACCGGCTGCCGCAGGATGGTCAGAGCCGTATTCGCATCGGCCAAAAGGAAATGGATATCCGGGTATCCATTATTCCCATCTCCGGGGGGGAACGGGTGGTTCTGCGTCTGCTGGACAAAGGGGACCATTCCCTGGGCTTGGAACAGATCGGATTTACCCCGAAGATTGAAAAATGCTTTAAAACGCTGATTCACCAGCCGCATGGTATTCTTTTACTGACCGGTCCCACCGGCAGCGGGAAAACGACCACCTTGTATGCGGTGATCAACGCCCTGAACAGTCATGAGCGGAATATTCTGACGGTGGAAGACCCAATTGAATATCAACTGCCCGGCGTGGGCCAGATGCAGGTCAAGCCGAAAATCAATCTGACCTTCGCCCATTGCCTGCGTCATATTTTGCGGCAGGACCCGGATGTGATCATGATCGGGGAGATTCGCGACCGGGAAACCGCGGATATCGCCATCCAGGCTTCGCTGACCGGCCATCTGGTGCTGAGTACCCTGCACACCAACAATGCCGCTTCCGCCCCGACGCGATTGATCGATATGGGCATCGAACCCTATCTGATTGCCTCTTCGCTGAATGCGGTGATGGCCCAGCGGCTGTTGCGGGTGATCTGCCCCAATTGCAGGGTCCCCTGCCAGCCGGAAGAGGATGTTTCCCATCTCTGGCCCAGCCGCACCTCCCGGCATCTGTCTGCCCAGTTCTATCAGGGCGCAGGCTGCCCCCGCTGCCTGCAGACCGGATATCTGGGCCGGACGGGAATTTTTGAATTGCTGCAAATTGATGATGAAATCAAGGAACTGATTACCAGACGAACCGGTTCTCACCTGGTCGAACAGCATGCCGTCGAAAAGGGGATGATTACCTTGCGGGAGGATGGCCTGTATAAAGTGCTGGCCGGTATCACAACCGTAGAAGAAGTACTGCGTGTAACACAGGATCATGCCACAGCGGAGATAAGGATTCAGGAACATGTGGGAAGCTAACCCAAATCAGCCGGATTTATCGCCTGACAACCTGGTGGTCCGGGTTCCGGAAGAACCTCGGATCACCGAGTGTCCCCGACGCCGGGCAACGGATCAGATCCAGGAGCACGGCCGGAAAGGGGATCGGCGGGAAATTCCGGCCCGGGACCGGGATCTGCTCAGCCGGATTAAATCCGCGGATTTGAGTCTGGCCATTCGGCAACTGGCCACCCTTCTGCATGCCGGTATGCCCCTGGTCCCGGCTCTGGCCGCCCTGGTGGAACAACTGCAGCACCAGCCGCTGGCGCCGGTCATCCAGGACATTCAGGCACGCGTGAATGCCGGCACTTCGCTGGCTGCCGCCTGCCAGCCGTATCCCGGATTATTTTCGGATCTGTTTCTCCGCATGGTATATGCCGGGGAAAGCAGCGGCTCCCTCGAAGCGGTGTTGTTGCGGCTAGCGGAAATGATGGAAAAACGCGACCGGCTGGCCGCTCAAATACGCTCGGCCCTGGCGTATCCCGTCGTGATGATCCTGGTTGCCATCGGGGTGGTGGTTTTTCTGATGAGCTTTGTGGTTCCCAGCCTGACCGGCATCTTCCTGGAAATGAATCAGCAGTTGCCCTGGCCGACCCGGCTGTTAATCCGGATGAGTTCGTTTCTGGAAGGCAATCTCCTCTGGCTGGTGCTGGCGGCGGCGGCCCTGGCCGTGGGGGGACGCAGATATATCCAATCGGGCAGCGGCAAACCGAAGTGGGATCGGTTCAAATTGAAACTCCCTGTTTTTGGCCCCCTGCTGCGGAAAGCCGAGGCAGCCCGGTTTACCCGGATGCTGGGGATCATGCTCTCCAGCGGGATTTCCATTCTGGACACCTTGACCATTGCCCAGACGATCATCCAGAATCATTTTCTGGCGCAGTCTCTGGATTCGGTCAAACAGTCGGTCTCCCGGGGGGAACCGATTGCCCAGTCGCTGCGCAGGACCGGCCTGTTCTCTCCGATTGTCTATCATACCATCGCCATCGGTGAGATCAGCGGCAATCTGGAAGAACAACTGGCCGGGATTGCCGGTTCCTATGAAACTGAGTTGGAAACCGCTGCTCGAACCTTGATGTCCCTGCTGGAACCCGTCCTGCTGATCGTCATGGCAGCCTGGGTCGGATTTATTGTATTGGCAATTTTGCTGCCGATTTTTGAAATCAATCAGATGATTTGACGGAGCACGATTCATGAACCGAAACAAATGGCAATATTCACACGGTTTTACGCTGATCGAGCTGATGATCGTGATTGTGATTCTGGGCCTTTTGGCTACGATCATTATGCCCAAGATTCTAAATCGGCCCGAACAGGCCCGGCGCACCAAGGCGGCGGTGGAGATTCGGCAGATCGAATCCGCCCTGGCCTTATTCAAAACCGATACCGGCCGGTACCCGACTACCGCCGAAGGCCTGGCCGCCCTGGTCACCAATCCGGGTATTAAAAATTACAATTCCGAAGGCTATCTGCCCAAGGTCCCTGTCGATCCCTGGGGCAAACCCTATGTATATATCAGTCCCTCCCTGGCCGGGCGGGATTATGATCTGGTCTCCTGCGGCAAAGATAACGAAAAAGGCGGCACCGGGGATAATGCAGATATTGAAAGCTGGAACATCGAATAATGCCGGCGGCAATCCGTCGAGAAAAAACAGGAAAGGATAGGAACCGCCGAGAACCATGAAACGCTTGCGAAAAAAAACAGGTTTTACCCTTCTGGAGGTCCTGCTGGCCTTATCGCTGGCGGCGACGGCGGTGGTTGCGCTGCTGCGCCTTCATGTGATCAGCATCCGGATGGTGGATCGTTCGCAAACCCAGGTGCAGGCCGCCGCGCTGGCGGAACAGAAAATGGCGGAATTGATGATGGCCGGTTGGCCCCCCCTGGGAACCGATACCGGTTCCCTGGAGCAGGAGGGACGCGATTATCGCTGGCGTACGGAAGTGACGGACTGGAAACTGCCGGAGCCGATCGGGGCGGATCTCCTTCCGGCACGCCGCATTCTGGTGGAAATCCGCTGGGAGCAGGGGAAAAAAGAAAAAAAGGTCCAACTGGTAAGCTGCGCGGCGGACAGGAGCCTGCCATGATTGGCCGAACTCAAAAAACCGGTTTTACCCTGCTGGAGATGCTACTTGCCGTCACGCTGGTGGTGCTCATTGTCTCGATGGTCTATGGCACCTATCGGGCGACGCTGCAAACCGTACAGCCGGCCCGGGAAAAGGGAGTGCTCACCCGGCAGGCCTGTGCCCTGTTCACCGGTATGGCCCGGCAGATCTCCGGACTATATCCTTTTGCCGCGCCCTCCGCCGCCGCCGTCCGACAGACCGAAAATCGCATGATCCAGCCGGCCGGGCCGGCCTGTCTCATCGGCGATTCCCGTCAGCAACAGGGTAAGATCCTGTCCTTACTTACTACGACAGGAATCGACGCGGGGGATGGCCAAACCGGTTTGCTGCGGGTGGAATATCGCTTCGATGCGGCCGCCGGGGTCCTCTCCTATCGCCAGCAGCGCTGGCTGCCCACCGAGGAACCCACGCCGGATGGGGGCAAGGATCGGCCCCTGGCACATCATATAAAATCGATCCAACTGGAATTTTATGACGGAAAGACCTGGTTGGACTGTTGGCACAATACGGAAGTTCCGGCGGCGGTCCGGATTCAGGTGGATTTTCAGGGAGAGTCCTCCGTATCGCTGCGCCGGGAAATCCTGGTTCCGGTTCCCTGCTGGCATCCCAAGGAAACCCATGGATAACGTACGGAAACAACAAGGTTTTATCCTGATTACGGTGCTGCTGCTGATCGTCCTGATCGCAGCGGTCCTGCTGGAGTTCAACTACCAGTCGCGGCAGGACCTGCGCAGTACGGATGCCTTTTACCGCCGGGTGCAGGCCCGCCATGCCGCCCGCGCGGGAATCGAGCTGACCCGGGCGCTTCTGAGCCAATATCCCGAGTACCGGGATCAGGAGGGCCTGTACCGCTTATTCAATCAGGAGACGGTCCTGCCGGTCGCTGCCAGCCAGTGCCGGATTCTGGTCTCGCAGGAGGGCGGGAAAATCAATATCAATAAACTGAAAACCAACGACCAACTGGAACGGCAGAGGATTGACCAGCTTCTCCTGCTGATCGATGTCCTCAATCAGAAGCTGCCGTCCTCGCGGCGGCTGGAGTACGGTCTGGTTCCGGCCCTTATTGACTGGACGGATGCCGATGATCAGATTACCCAGTTAGCCTTTGTCAGCCATGCCAACCGGGGAGCGGAGTCCGAATATTACCGCCGGCAGGTCCCGGCGTATCCCTGTGCCAATCAGTCCCTGGATCGGATCGATCAACTGCTGCTGGTCCGGGATATCACCCCCCGGCTGCTTTACCATCTGACCGAAGGCACACCGGAGACTGCCGAGACCGGATTAGCGGATTATTTGACCGTATATGGCGACGGCAAAATCAATATCAATTACGCCCCCCTGCCCGTGCTGCGCAGCCTTTGCCTCTCCATCACGGAGGGCCTGGCCCGGCAAATAGTACAGTATCGTGCGATTCGCCCCTTTGCCTCCGTGGGCGAAATCCGGCAGGTGCCCGGTATGACCGAGGAAATCTTTACCGCTATCCAGGAGCATATCACAGTCACCTCTGCCGAACCCTGCTATCGGGTAACCGTTACGGCCCAGGCGGAGAACGCCTCCTGTAAAGTGACCGCAATTTTAAAGCAAAACCACAGTGCCCGCCGGCTGGAGATGGTTTATTACCAGGAAATCTGAAAATGCCCAAACGTTCAATTGGTATTGATATTGGCTTACACACCATCCATGCCGTGCAACTGGCCCGAACCGGCCGCCGGCTGCGCCTGGAGAAGGCGGTCATGCATCCGATGCGCCGCCGCACCGATACCCCCGAAGAGATTCTGGCCTGTCTGGTAGCCAAATATGGTTTTGAGCGCCGGGCGGCGACGGCCGTCACCCTGGCCCCCCAGCATCTCTGCCATCGCACGATGGATTTCCAGACCGCCTTGTCAGATCTGCAGGATGAATTTCCGCGGGAATCCGGACAAATCCTTACCGACCGTCCCGCCCCACCTGCCGGAACCTCACCCGCCACGGCCCTCCTGGTGGCGGCAGACCGGACCGAAGTACAGAACCGCCGGGCCATCCTGCACCACGCTCGCCTGCGGCCTGACGTATTGGATAGCCCGGTTTCCGCCCTCTGCGCCGCCCTTACCCGCAGCCGGCCGGACCGGTTCGGTTCCCCGACGCTGCTGCTGTATTTGAATTTCGACCGGGTACTCCTTGCCATTCTCCGCGGCGGCGAAATCCTGAATACCCGGAATATCCCTTTAGCGTTGGCATCCGAGCAGGAAGACAAGCACCTGGATGCCGATGCCTGGCCTTTGCTGCTGCTGGAGATCAAGCTCACCTGGCAGGCCGCTTTCCAGCAGGATATGCCGCCGGATACCCCACTGGTGCTAACCGGTCCGCTGGCGGAACGAACGGACCTCCGGGAAAAAATAGCAAAGGAACTGCCGGGCCAGGTGATTTCCATCGATCCCTTCGCGGATCTGGTTACAGCCACCGACGTTCAGCCGGACAGCGGTTTTATCCTGGCGCAGGGACTGGCACTGCGGGCCTTGGATCCCGCCCATACCTGCGGTGTAAATTTCTTCCGGCTGATAACGGACGATCCCGCCGCCGCCTCGAATCAGAAGCGGCAAAGGATGCTTTTTATGATCCTGCTGGTTTCCCTGGCGGCGATCTGGCTGGCCGGCCTGTTTCTCCGCCTGCAGCGCCTGGAATCCCGCTATGATCAGCTCAAACAGGAAATCCTTACCACCGCCCAAACGGTTCTGCCTGATATCAGTGATATCGAACTGGCGCTGCCGATGATGATCCAGCATAACAAGACCTTGCAGAGCAATCCTGCCGGCGATTTTCCGGCGGCCGGTTCCCCCTTGAAAATTTTTACTGCAATTGCCGCTCATACCCCGGATTCGCTGGGGATTACCATCGAATCACTGAGTATCGATCCGGCCATCCGCCTGGCAGGATTCTGCCCCTCGTTTTCCGCGCTTCAGGAATGGAAAACGAATCTGGAACAGGTTCCCTGGTTCCGCAGTGTACAAATTCAGAAACAAAACAAACTATCGGACCGTCAGGAGATACAGTTCACCCTCCTGATTGAACCGGCTCCGGAGGCCCTCGAATGACCCTTACCCGCCGCGAAAAGACGTTGCTGATCGCCGCCCTCGCTGTAACAGCCGGCTGGAGCCTGTACGGCTTTCTGGTTCGGCCTGCCTGGGAGCGGATCGATACGCTGAACCGCGTAATCGCGGAGAAACAGACCCTGCGGGGGGAACTGAAAGCCCAAACCGCCGAATGCCGGGCGCGGCAGCAGCAGCAGCGGCAATTTCAAGACCGAATCACCGCCCAGCCGGCGGATTTCCAACTGCTGCCCTATCTGGAATCCCTGACCGGCCGCCTGGCTCTGCCGGTTGCCTCGCTGGACCAGGAGGAACTGCCGCTTTCGGAGACGTACCGGGAATCGGTGGTGGAAATGCAGATGACCGGTCTGCGCGAATCGCAGCTCACGGAATTCCTCTCCCACCTGCAAACGGCTCCCGCCCGGGTACAGGTCAAATCCCTGGATATCCATAAAACCGCCCAGAATCTGCTGGAGCTGACCATTCGGGTAGGTCATATAACTAACC
>JAKJEP010000125.1:0-5947 GCA_022705365.1 Planctomycetota bacterium
AAAAATGACTGGCAAAATGAAAATGCTCAATTTCATAACCAATTGTTATTATTTGACTTATAACCGGACAGTAGTGATTTCCTTTCTAATTAAAATCCTTATGGCATCACCGCCGCGTGTTTCGCCTGCCCTTTCAGCACCCACCAGCCGTAAAAACTGGGATCAAAATTAAAGATGCCGCGCGGACTGAATTGAACACCTCGAATCCGGTTATTGATCGCCGAAAGAGAGGCCGCGTTAAACATCCAGGTATAAGGCTGATCTTCATAAAGAATTTTATGGATCTCCTGATAAATCTTTTTCCGCTTTTCAAAATCGAATTCCTTGCGCCCCTGCACGAACAGCTCATCTACGATCGGATTGGAATACCCCCCATAATTTCTTCCCGTTATATACTCCTCCGTCCGCCAGAGATTCCAGCTCGTATCCGGATCGGTGCCGGTTCCCCAGGCAGCCATTTCCGCTTGAAACTCATGCTTTCGGATTTTCTGGACAAAGGTCGCCCATTCAAAAATATGCGTTTGCATCTCCACCCCGATTTTCTTCAAATCCTCCTGAAACACGGCGGCAATTTTCGGCGTCGAGGCGGATCCCTGCGAATAGGTCAGGGTAAACGTAAATTTCACCTTTTCCCCATCGATGGTTTTATAACGCCAGCCGTCCTGCGGATCCACCACCCAACCCGCTTCATCCAGCAGGGCCTTGGATCGTTCCAGGTCATACCCCAGCGGCTGGACGTCCGGATTAAACATCCATGAATCCGGGTGATATTCCCCCAGGCAAATCGTCGGCAAATTATATAATATCTTTTCCCGTATCAAAGGCAGATTCAGGGCATGCGTCATGGCATAGCGAACCCGCTTGTCGGTAAAGAAGGGATTGCTGCCATCCATATTCCAGCAGATATAACTAAAACCCCACTCCCGTCCCAGGCTTTTATGGCCCACTCTTTTAAAACTGTCCGTATTGGATTCGTACGCAAACTGCTGCGCGCTCATATGCCAGATCACATCGATATCCCCCTTTTCAAACGCCAGTAAACACATGTTCTGATCCGGGATAATTTTAAAAACAACTCGTTTGAAATAAGGCTTTTTCCCCTTATAGTCTTCCCATCGTTCCACCACAATCTTGTCATTTTCGATCCATTCCACGATTTTGTACGGCCCGCTCCCCACCGGATGGCGAGCCTGCTGATTATAATACGTTCCGCTCAGCAAATCAGGATTATTGGTCTTATCCACCTCAAAAATATGCTTGGGAATAATCGGAAATATCAAATTCCAAAGCCGCGTAGCCAATCCATCCGGCTGCACATATTTCACCGTCAGATCATCCAGCGCTACACATTCCTTAATCGGTTCGGTCGTGGCCTTTTGCGTTTGACAGGGAACCCGGTCATCCAGAATCTGCCCCCAGGAATACACGATGTCATGAGCGGTCAGCGGCACTCCGTCATGCCAGGTAAGGCCCGGTTTCAATTTCAAAATACAGACGGTATGATCCTCCGATTCCTCAAAACTTTCCACCCAATCTTCGTAAAGTTTCCAGGTCATATCTTTATCGAAGGTAAAAGGACCGGAATATAACGTGTCCACCATCAAAAATTCAACCATGGACGATATAAACAACGGATTCAACGTATTGGGATTCCCCTCCAAAACCAAATACAGCGTTTCATCCGTAGCAATCTGAGCAAGATCCTCCGGCGCCGGCTCAAACATCACCGGCGGATTCACCAGCGGGTCTTTCGTCGGGTCATACGCCGCCCGGCCGGCTTGATCGTCCGAAGCGGGTTTGCGGCACCCGCCAACCATCAGCGACAGAATCGCTACGAACACCAGCCATCTTTTATATCGCATCATCATTCAATTCCTTTATAATTTTTCAACCACGGAGATTCACAGAGCATATCTCTCACATATTATTTTCTTTGTTTCCTTTTGTTCAAATATTTTCTTATATATTTTCCATCCTGACAATCCTGTTATCCTGTCTAAATTTTTTCTCTTTTCTCCACGACCTTCGTGTCCTCTCTGTGGTTTACTTTATTTTGTCCTCTTGGTCTTCGGATCAAACGCGTCCCGCAGCCCGTCGCCGATAAAATTCAGGCACAGCAGCGTCAGCCCCAGCAGACCGCACGGAAACAGCACCGTCCACCAGAAGCTCACCACGGTATTGACGGCTTTCACGCCTTCCGCCGCCAGCGACCCCCACGTCGGCACCGGCGCCTGAATGCCGATACCCAGGAAGCTCAGGAACGATTCCTGCAAAATCGCCTGCGGGACCGTCAGCGTCGCATACACGATGATCGGGCCGATCAGATTGGGCAGCATATGCCGCAGCAGAATGAACCGGGTCGGCACTCCCAAAGCCCGCGACGCCTCGATATACGGCATGGCCTTCAGCGAGAGTACCTGTCCGCGAATCACCCGAGCCATGGTTAGCCAACTCACGCCGCCGATCGCGGCAAACAGAATCACGACGTTGGCCACCCGATCCTGGCCGGGCCCGAAAAAATACTCAAGAAAACCGATTAGCTTTGGTTCAAAAGCAATCTTAAGTAAAATAACCAGCAGAATATAAGGCAAGCCGTACAGAATGTCAACCAGCCGCATCATAATATTGTCAACTCGGCCCCCGTACCACCCGGCCACCGTGCCCCAGCAGGTCCCGATACCTACCGAAATGGCCGCCGCCGCCAGCCCGATCCCCAGACTCACCAGCCCCCCGAACATGCAGCGCCAGAACAAGTTACGGCCGAGCGTGTCATACCCAAACGGGGCAAATCCCGGCTGTAACTGCGGCGGCTGGCGGTTGAAATCCAGGGCCTGACTCTGGTATTCATGCATGGAAACCGGAGCCGTGCCCACACAGGCCGCTAAAATGATAAACAAAACCCCCATCGAAATCATCGCCGGTTTGCTCCGCCGGAACCGCCGCCAGGCCAGATTCCGGAGCGAAACAGGCGGTGTTTCCACAGCCAGGGAGGTGGGCGGACTGATGACGATACTCATGATTTACCCACCTCGATCCGCGGATCCACCAGCGAATAGGTAAAATCAACCAGCAGATTAAAGAAAACAATCACCGCCGAATACACCAGCACCGTTGCCAGGATCATCGCCCGGTCCCGGTTCAGGATACTGGCCACAAAATGCTGGCCCAGCCCGGGAATGTTAAAAATACTCTCGATCACAAATGAACCGGTCAGCGCCGCCGCACAAGCCGGCCCCAGAAAACTCAGCACCGGCAAAAAGGCGTTTTTCAGGGCATGTTTCCAGATGACGGCCCGCTCAGCCAGCCCCTTGGCCCGGGCGGTGCGAATATAATCGCTCTCCAGCACATCCAGCATCCCCAGCCGCGTCAGCCGCGCAATATAGGCCATAAACGGAAACGCCAGCGTAATCGCCGGCAGCCAAAGCTGCGACAGCTTCCCCCACCCCCCGACTGGCAGCCAGCCCAGCATCACCGAAAAGAAGATCAGCAAAGCCGTACCGGTCACAAACGTCGGCAGCGAAATGCCGATCAGCGCAATCCCCAGCGAGGTGTAATCAATCAAACTGTTTCGCCGGACCGCACTAATCACCCCAATCGGCACCCCCAGCACCGTCGCCAGAAACATCGCCGTCAGCCCCAGCCCAATCGAGACCGGCAGCGCCTCTGCTACAATCTGGTTGCAGGTCCAGTCCCGGTACTGCCAGGAAGGCCCAAGATCCACCAGCGGCCCCCTCCCCCGCAGGGCTTTGATCGGCTGAAATAGATGCCGCAGATAATCAAAATAGAAGGCCAGGTTGTCATCCGCCTTATACTGCGCCTCCACCGCCCGCTGCACTTCCGGGCTGAGGTTCCGCTCACTCTGCTTGAACGGATTGCCCGGAATGATGACCGCCATCAAAAAGGTGATGGTATAAATCGCCCACAAAAGCACCGGGCAAAGCACCAGCCGCACCGCTATATGTCGCCACATCGTTCCGTACGATCCTGTTCGATATTTTATCGTGTCAAATACGGGTCTTATCCTATCGCAAAACCGGCTGTTTGTCAAAGCCCCACCCGGGAATTTGCCAGGAATTTGTTTTTCCTCCGCCCGCCCTTGCTTTTAACGGGCCGGGATGGTATAGTAACGGGTATCAGCGGCATCATCCGTTTGGATGGATAGTTATAGCAAAGGGTAAAACATGGCCGACAAAGAAAAAATTTACGAAGAAATCAAAAAATGCTCCCAGAATAACGAAATCTCCTGCCGGCAGTGCTTCGAAATCGCCAAGGACAACAACGTTGCCGTCAAAATCATCGGCGAAATCTGCAACGAATACCACATCAAGGTCCGCGCCTGCCAGATGGGCCTCTTTAAATAACCTCTCCGGGTATCTCCGGCACCGGCTTTTTCGCCGGCGGCGTATTTCTGCTGAAAACTTCCTCCCAGTTGAGCCGCCCGGTGGCCTGCATCACAACAAAAAGGGTGGCAATGCACAAAATGGTAATGGCCAGCCCGGTATAGCCCTCGAAGAAAAAGGTATAGGAAAAGAGTACCAGGTAGATAAGCTGGGTAATGGCTATTTCGAAAAAGGCCAGACGATAGCCGACCACCAGCCGCATATAGGAAATCATCAGAAAAATGGAGACCGCCGAGCAGATCCAGAACGCCAGGTGAATGGAGATATGATCCACCAGGTACGCCAGCAGCAGATGAAAGCTGAAAAAGGCGGCGGCAACAAAGAAATAATGCATCGGGTGCAGTTTAATCTTTTTCAGGGTGGTTAGGACCATCAGCAGAAAGAAAAACAGGAACAGCGAAACCGGGGCGGCGCTGGTGACTTTCGTAACCCAGGGGCCGGGATTGAGTTTTTGCGGCATCTTCATGCCGATTTTAACCCCCGTAAGCAGATTAGAATACTTCCAGATAAGTTTCATCCCCTCCCCAGTGGTCTCCTTGCTGGTAGGAGAGATGGTCTCCTGGGGAAAGTCGATCTCCGTAAAGTCGGTATTCATAACCAGCGAAAAATTGCGCACCTGGTTGACATCCTGCCCGAAATCATACCACCATTCATCCAGCCCGTTGGATTGATAGGAAATTTCTATATCCTTGCCCTCCCCAGCCGCCAGTTGGATGGCCTGATGGATATTGCCGGACTTCAAATCGATATTCTGAATCTCTTTTTCGCCGACCGAAAACCGGAAATTATCATAAATAGCACCCTGGGCCGGGAACGTGTAGTCAAGTTGAATTTCCTGGGCCTCTCCGGTCGAATTCGTCACATGATATTTTCCCGCAAAGCCAACCTGATAGGTCGAATACCACAGCAGTCCCTTTTTCCGATGGTTTAGCTGTAAATCAACGGTAATGTCGCTGGCCTCCAGAGATACGGCCTGCCGGCTGGGATTCACACTTGGACCGGTCATAAGGTACAGTTCCGGCGCCTTCTGGATTTGCTTTGTACCCCACAACTGCCCGACCGAATCATATAATTTGGTATCGAAATGGCGGGTACGGAACAACAAATTACCCGCCAGAATGAACCAGGCAATCGTCGTGCAGATGAAAATGAAACTGATGGCGACAATACGTTTTACCATGACCTGTACTCCTTGTGCTGAATATGAATTCCTCTCCTATTAGTGTTATTTTATCGTTTCGGTTCATTCCTTTTGTAAAAAAATTCCGGTTTTTTTACAAAATGGACGGGGCGGCCTTGGGGGATGGAGAAAAACCGGCAAATGGGGTAATTCACACTTGCCAGGCAGATAGTCCGTGGGTATTGATATTGTCAGAGAAATATTGAGGTAAAAACGATGGTTCTTTTGGAAAAATTCCGTTATTGTCCCGCCTGTAAAGCGGAAAACTTACGCCGTCGGGACGGCAAATCCCTGGTTTGCGATGCCTGCGGCTTTACCTATTTCCAGAACATGGCGGCGGCTGTGGCGGCCATTATCGAATGTGACT
>JAKJEP010000125.1:5957-8743 GCA_022705365.1 Planctomycetota bacterium
ATCCTGCTGACCCGGCGGGCCTTCGATCCCTGTGCCGGCCTGCTGGACCTGCCCGGCGGTTTCATCGATCCGCAGGAGACGGCCGAGACCGCGCTGGTCCGGGAAATCCGGGAGGAGCTGAGCGTGGAAGTCGCCAGCTACCGGTATGTAACCTCCGCGGCCAATATCTATTTGTATAAAGAAATTTACTACCAGACGCTGGATTTATTCTTTGTCTGCACCGTGGACCATTGGCAGGCAATCCAGCCCCAAGACGATGTGGCGGGTATCCATCTGTTTGAGCGGGCCGAAATCCCCATAGACCAACTGGCCTTTCCCTCGACCAGGGCAGGTTTGCAGTTTTACCTGCAAAATACCGCTCGCTAACGTTTTTCAGGAGAAAAAATCACATGAAAAAGTTTGCAAAAATAATGAGTTTGGTTTTCAGTGTTGCCGTGATGCTATGCTCACTCGGCAATAGCGGCTGTGCCGCCGAACCGATTGGTATTTATGATCTCCGTTACGCGACCCGTATCGACGCAAACGACCCGGCCCAGGTGAAAATGGCCTGGGACCATTGCCACGCCGCCGCCACCTTGCAGGGCATCGTGAACCGGGATAAGCCCCGTTTGTATCTGCGCTTCGTCGATTCCGCGCATAGCAGTCAGAATGTCGATGACTACTGGCTGGACCAGCTCCGCCAGCCGGGTCAATGGCTGGCCGGCCGGGAAACGAAAACAATCCCGAATATGCTCGAACTCATTCAAACCTACCGCCCCTTCCTCAAGGGGGCCGTCGTCTATGACCCCAAAGTTACCTCCACCAGCAACGTCGCCTCAGCCATCGCCGGCGTCGAGGATCTGCTGGCGATCCGCTACGACCCTGCACCCGACAGTTTATACACCCGGCTGATTCTGTCCGGCCCGAAGCTGCCCGTCAAGGTCTGGCTCCTCCAGCCGGACGGCCAGTCACTGTTTACCGGCCAGGGCGAAATCCCCGACCTCCAGCGGCCCTCCACCGGCTCCGCCAAATGCGACGCCTACCTCTGGATGAAGCACCGCTACATGGACACCCAGAAATGCAATAACGGCTACGGCGCCTATTATCTCGATCAGTACTGGATGCAGAAGCCCCAGTCCGCCGGCCTGAACCACCATACCCTCACCAATCACGATTTCTTTGTCAGTAAGCGGGCCTTCTTTTTCGACCTGAATGTCTGGCCGGATGAGGCCACCATCGAGGACCCGGCCCAGAAACCCGGTACCGATCTGGAAACCCTCAAAGAGCTGCTGCTGACTGCCTATAACACCGTCGGCAAAGACAAAATGGTGTACATCGGCGGTTTCCCCGCCTGGGCCTTCAAATACACCCAGCACGCCGGCGGCAAACATGGCGACGTCGAGACTGAATGGCAATACGCCACCATCATCAGTGCCTATAACGCCTTCAAGGACGCCGACGCCATCGGCTATGGCGCGATGGCCAACGCCTCATTCTATGCCCACTTCCCGCTCAAAAAGAAATATCCCCAACCCTGGGTCACACACGACCAACTGCGCCAGCGGGGGTATCTCACCGACGACGGCCAGGTGAATTTCGCCGGCCGCGAGTTCGTCATTCTCTACGTCGGCGACTACGATGCCGCCTCCTGGGTCTATCAGCGGACCATGGACATCTGGGACGACCCCGCCCGCGGCCAGGTCCCGCTCATGTGGTGCATCAGCCCCGTCCTGGAACAGCGGGCCGGCCCGATGCTGGACTATATGCGGCAAACCGCCACCCCCAACGATTACTTCGCCGCCGCCGATAACGGCGCCGGCTACCTCAATCCCGCCCTGCTGCAGGAGCCGCGCCCCATCTCCAGCCTGCCCAGCGGCCTGGACGCCTGGGCGAACCATTGCCTGCCCTACTACCAGCGCTGGGACCTCTCCATCACCGGCTTCATCATCGACGGCAGCGGCCCCGCCATGAACGACCAGGCCTTCGACTGCTACGCCCGCTTCAGCCCCAACGGCATTGTGCCCCAAAAGGTCCCCGCCACCCTGCTGCACGGCAATCTGCCCATCCTCCGCCACGACTGGGACATCAACCAGGAGGATCCGGCCCAGGCCGCCCAAACCCTCGTCCAGCGGATTCAGGGCCGCCAGCCGCTCCATTTCCACTGGTTCCGCAACATCCTGAAAACCCCCGCCTGGTATGTGCAGGTCCACCAAAATGTCAAAAAGGAATGCCCCCAGGCCGAATTTCTCGACGCCCCCACCTTCTTCGAGCTATACCGCATCTACCTGCAAACCACCCCCGTCGCCGCCCAGGGCAAAATCAAAATCCCCTGGCCCCACTGGCCCCAATAACCGTAGCGTATGCTCCGCATACCATCTTCTCTCTCTCCTGTCATTCCCGTTCTGAGTTCAACCTTCAGGTTGTCTTGCTGGTTCCAGCTTCTTCTCTTTTACCTTCTTACTTCTTTTTTACCACAGATTTCACCGATTACAAAGATTGCAATGGTACTCCTGCCGCTCCGCAATCCATATCCGGTAACAACCAGCTATTGATCTTGCACTTTTTTGTGCGGATTGAAATTTTTACGGAAATATTCAGAAATCCAATTTTTTTCTTGACATAATAAAACCAGGAACATAAATTAACGTTTATTAGCTCTTTGAAATTCAGATAAGTACGTGTTTGCCAAAACATAGACAGGGAACGCGGTGAAAATCCGCGACGGTCGCGCCGCTGTGATCGTCCGCCCCGGTTGATCTCCGGGAACCCCTTCAGCGTTTACCACTGCTCAATTGAGTGGGAAGGTG
>JAKJEP010000126.1 GCA_022705365.1 Planctomycetota bacterium
TCACTCATGGTGCCGGGCATGGAAGACTCGCGGGTATCCATGTATGTCACCCCCAACATAAAATCCGGGTAATAATTCTTCTTCGCCAGCTCACGCTCCTTCCGGGTCTTTTCAATCTCCGCCTCCAGCGCCGCCAGATCCGGATTGCTGCTTCCCAGCGCCTCCAGCAGTTCCTCCTCCGCGAACTCCGCCTCTGCCTCCGGTAACGCCTCCGGCCAGGCCAGCGGCGCCTCCACCGCCCGGTTCATCGCCGCCAGCGACCGCCGCAAATAATAATACTCATAGTACGCACTCTTCACCCGATAGGCAAGGGACAGCCTTTCGCTTTCATACTCCTGCTGCGCCCGCTGCGCCGCCGCCCCCGCCGCCTCCGCTCCCAGCTCCAGCTTGCCGAACCACGGCACCCCCTGCGTCAGGCTGTAACTCTGCTCCGCTCCTCCCATCCGGCTTTCGATCTCCTTATTATAGGTATAAGCAAAACCGGGATCCGGCAGCGCCCGTGCCTGCGGCGCCTTCTCCAACGCCGCCTTCCACCGCCAGTATGCCGCCTCCAGCCCCGGATTATGCAGCGCCGCATACTCCAGGCACGCCCCCAGCTCCAGCTTCTCCCCCCATTCCGGGGCTGCCTCTTTTTCCCAATCGTCCGTTTTCCCCTCCGTTTGTACAGGGGCATATGCATAGGAGGACACTTTCACCCTTTCCGGTCCCCGGCATCCACAGGCAAATACCGCAGGCAGCAGGCAGATAGAGATGATACCGGTTATTTTCATCATAAAAGTTATCTTCGCAGGATTTTGCCTCATTCCCCAATCCCTGCGGTCAGGGTTCCGGGGCGGTCAGGCCTTCCTGGATGGCATACTTGGTTAGTTGAGCGATATTGTCCATCTTCAGTTTTTCCATGATGTTGGTGCGATGGACTTCGACCGTCTTGGGACTGATCCCCAGCCGCTGGCCGACCTGCTTGGTCGTATGGCCTTCCACCAAAAGCTGCAAGACTTCCCGCTCCCGGGCCGACAAGATCGAAAAGGCGGATTCCTGGTCGGGTTTGGTCAGATAGTCTTTGATAATCGTATCCCCAATCGAGGGGCTGATGTACTTTTTGCCATTTACCACAATCCGGATTGCCTCCACCAGTTCATCAAAGGGACAATCCTTCAGCAGATAGCCGCAGGCTCCTGCTTTGAACATCTCCCGGACGTATTTGTCGCTGGAATGCATGGAAAGGCCGATCACTTTGATTTTCGGATGAGCCGCCGTAATCCGCCGTGTCGCCTCGATTCCGTTCAGATCCGGCATGGAAATATCCATCACCACCACATCCGGCGACAATTCCTCCACCAGCTTTACCAGCGAAAGGCCGTCCTGAGCCTGGCCTACTACTTCCAGGCCCTTTTCCTGCTGAAACGCCCGGCTTAAACCATGACGCACAATCGCATGATCATCCGCTAAGACCACTTTGATATTCATATTTATCTTTCTACAAAAGGTTCGGTTCCATTGCCAGAGGAACAGTTAATAGGACTTTCAATCCCCGGCCGGGAGAAGATTCCATCTCCAGTTTGCCGCCGATGTGATCCAGCCGCTCGCCGATGCTGTACAGGCCGAAGCCCTTGTCTTGTTTCGGCAGAACCGCGGGGGCCGGCAGCCCCAGACCCTGCCCGTTATCTTCCACCCGGATTTGAATCTGTTGCTCGTTGCAGCACAGGGAAACCTTTACCCGCGTAGCCTGGGCATGTTTACACACATTGACCAGCAATTCCCGCACCGCCCGATACAAAAGAATCTTTATGGGATCAGGCAGTGAAACTTCCAAACCGTCACTTTCATACGTGTAGCTAATTTTTTTCTCGGCAGAAAACCGTTCGGTCAGTTCCTCCAGGGCCTGCTCCAGACCCAGATCATACAGGATACTGGGGCTCAGATCGAAACTTAACGTGCGGGTTTGTTTGACGGCTAGGTCCAGTTGTTTGGTGACTTCCTGTACAGTCTGGCTGAAATGTTCCGGTAAAATCTTCTGGAGGCCTTTGAGTTCCCGGGCGGAAAAAGCCAGAATTTGCCCGATGGAATCATGCAGATCGACGGCGATTTGCCGCCGTTCCTTTTCTCCGACTTTCTCCAGTTCGGAGGCCAGACTGCGCAGTTTCCGCTGGCTCTCGCGCAGCTCTGCTTCAATTTTTTTCTGTTCCGTGACATCCTGAATGGTACCCCTCAGACCCGGCTGCTGCACCGGGGACTGTCCATGATGTTCCGCCCGCACCTGCACGGTCCGTTCCGTCTGATCCATCAGCACAATCCGATGGTGTAAAAGAAAACCTTTCCCCTGACTCCGGGTCTCTTCGATCGCCCGCCGGACCAGATCCCGGTCCTCCGGATGCGTATGTGCGATAATCAATTCCAGGGTTAGCCTGGTATCCTGCGGCGCCAGCCCGAAAATACTATACACCTCGTCGGAACACCAGATTTCATCACTGGCCAGATCCCATTCCCAATTGCCCAGATGGGCAATGTGCTGGGCTTCACTTAACCGCATCTCACTCTGGCGAATCAGTTGCTGCTGGTATTTTTGTTCGGTGATATCGCGGAAAATCACCAGATCACCGGGAATCCCGCTCAGTTGAATCGGGGCAGCCGAAATCTCCACTTCGATCATCGAACCGTCAAGACATTTCACCTGAATTTCCCGGGGAGCAATTTTTCCCTGGTGCACATGTACTCTCTGCAGAATCTCGTTCAAGCATTCCATCGAAGCCGGTAGCACGAAATCCCGGATCGAAGTCCCCAGCAGATGTTCCTCACCGGCGACTTTCAGAATGTGCAAGGCCGCCTGGTTAAAATAGGTAATTTTCTCCTGGCTGATCACAAAAACAGCCTCCGGCAGGAGTTCCACCAAATGCCGGTATTGTTCCTCGCTTTCCTGCAGGGCCATTTCCGCCTGTTTACGCTGGGTGACATCCCGGAGGGAAAACACCAGGTATTCCACTTCCCCGGTTTCATCCAGCAGCGGATTCAGATTCCAGTCCCAGTAGGTCACCCCCCATTCCGGATGGTCGGGGAAGGTAAACGGTTTACCTGTTACCTGATAAGGAACTTTGGTTTGCACCACGGTTTCAAAGATTTTCTGGTTTTCGACATTGGGATAGAGTTCGAAGTGGTTCCGTCCGGCAAATTCCGATATCTCACGCTGACAGCCCTGGGCGTAGGCCTCATTCACCCGGACAAAATTGAAGCTGCGATCCAGAATCACCAGCGGAGTCAGAGAATGCGAGAAAAAAGCATCGAGCAGTTCCGAACTTTCCCGTAACTGGGTTTCAATCTCTATTCGCTGTCTGACCTCATCCTGTAAGATTTTCACCATGCGGCCCAGCTCAGCCGTCCGCTCCCGGACCTTAACCTGTAACTGATCATGGGATTGACGCAGCTCCTGTTCGGCCTTTCGCTGGGCAGTGATGTCCCGGCCGTACATATTCATATAATTCATGCCGGCAATGGCCGTAAGCACCAGACTATACGTATGGTCCCGGTGCCGGATTTCTTCCACCCGATTTGCCCCCTTGTTGATCACATCGGTTACCAGCTGGTACCAGTAAGCCGGAACCATTTGCCCTACTTTCCGCTGCCAATAATCCAGAACGATAGTTCCCGGCCCGTTGGCATATAATATTTCTCCCTGATGGGAGATTCGTAAAACCGGATGCGGATTTTCGGCGGGGAACTTGGCCAAACTGGTGATCTCTTCTTCATATTTTTTCAGGGCGGTGACGTCCTGCGTAATTCCAAAACCTGCCAGCGGAATGCCGGCGGTATCTAATTCCAAAAACGCCCGTTCCCGAACCCACCGCATCTGTCCATGGACTAAAATCCGGTGTTCCAGATCATATTTATCGCCCCGCAAGGCGGCCCGCCATTGCTCATTTACATACTGACGGTCCTCCGGATACACCCTGGATAAAAAGGTCTCATAAGTCAAGGGTGTTCCGGGGGAAATGCCGAAGATGCGATAAAGCTGTTCCGACCAGGCCAGCTCATTGGTTTGCAGATTCAATCGCCAGCTTCCGATATTTCCCACCTCCTGGGCGCGGGCCAGGTCCTGCCGGCTTTCCAGCAGAGCCTCTTCCGCCTGTTTGCGGGCGGTAACATCGGTGGAGACTCCGACCAGCCGCTCCAGTTGGCCGGCGGCATCGAAGCTGCCCTGGCCGGTTTCCTCCAATATCACTATGGCGTGGTCCGCACAGACCACCCGGTATTCGACCGCATATGTATCGGCAGCCGGAGTCAGTCCCTGTACCGTCTGCAAAAACCTCTCGCGGTCATCGGGATGAATCCCCTGGAAATAATGTTGGCCGGTGTCATGGACGGCTTCCTTGCCGCTCAGCTTCAAGACGGTTTCGCAGCTTTTGGAGCGGATTACCTGATCGCTGGCCACCTCCCACTCGAAGGTAAAGGAGTTACTAACCCGCAGCGCCTGCTGCATCCGCTGTTCACTCTGCCGGAGAGCTTCTTCCACCTTTTTACGCTCGAAGATTTCCAGACGAAGTTCTTCATTCAGCTTTTCGGACTCCTCACGGGCAGCTATTGCGTCTTCCATTATGTTCAGAGCAGACCGTCGAAAATCACGTAAGGTAATAGCATTTTCTTCGAGTGCTTTCTTTTGTTCCTGGACCTGCTTCAGAATTTCTTCAGACGTCTCTAGTTTCGACAGGTCCGTAGCAACCAGGCAAACACTTACGGAATCCGGCTGGTTTAAACGACTGGCCGAAATATGTAAGGGAACCGATGTTCCATCCCCGGTTAGTAAAACCAGTCGTTTTCTTGATAGCCCCGGCTGGTTGACGCAGAAAAGCTCCGACAGGTCGTTATGATAGGATTGCGGAAAGAATTCGGAGAGGGTATGACCGATTATTTTTTCCAGAGGTTGGCGCAATATTTCACTGAATCTTGTATTGCAGTACAAAATCCTGCCTTCCAGATTGGCGGTTAGCGCTCCCTCACTCATGGTTTCGACGATCAACCGATAAATTCGTTCCTCTCCGGTAAGGGTAAAGATCATGTCGCCTTGGGGACCGGCAACTACCAGAGCATCAATTCCGCCTTCATGGATGGCCTGCAGTGCTCCTTCCGCTTCGGACAGATGTATGCGGAGCTCTTCATTTTCCCGGAGTAACTGCTTGTATGTCGAGTCTTTTTTCATGAAACTTTCTTGGATTGCAGGTCCAATCCAACCATGATCTTCTCCCGGTCTGTCAGATTTCCGATGAATTTGCGCAGAGGAAGAGGGAGCTTCTTAATCAGGGTGGGAGCGGCAATAATCTGTTCGCCGGCAGCCAGTGACGGCTGCTGGTAAATATCGATGATCTGCAAATCAACTCGTTTTGCCCCGATCTGGTCAATCATATTACCAAGACGGACGAAAAGACCTTCGAGGTCATAATCCCCCGTTTCTTCGATTTCACTTCGTTCGATGTGGACGTAATCGACCGCCAGTTTCTTTTGCTGGATCAGTCCCTCGACATCCATACCGAGAGTAATCATATTGGTGGCCAGTTCGTTCGCCTTTTCCTCGAATGCCATAAAAATACCCGGTTCGCCGAATTGCGTAATTCCGCGCACAATAAATTCCATCGCCAGCAGGGTTTTGCCGCAGCCGGCTGGCTCACAAACCAGCGTCGGCCTTCCCCGAGGCAGTCCTCCCTCGGTAATATCGTCTAAGCCATGGATTCCCGTCGGGCATTTTGCCAGGGGTTTGCAGCCTTGTTTTCTCGTTCTCATCCTGGTTTTCATGCTAGTTCTCCTTTTCAAAGGCCAGTGCATAACGCGATGGTTTTCCGGCCAGTTCGCACAACGAATTAATCTCTTTTTTCAATTCGATCATGCGCAATTCACGACCGATAGCGGCACGGTTAAACCGGCTCAATTCCTCGTTACTTTCCCGCAACGCGTCCTCTGCGATCTTCAGCGAGGTAATATCGTTGCCGACCGCCAGGATCTCCCGGACCTTTCCGTCTTCATCGGTAATTGCCCTGTTGGTCCAGGCGAACCAGATCCGGGTCCCGTCCTTTTTGAGATTCTCATTGGTATTAGAGCCGAACCGCTCAGGATGATCGAGGATGTTCTGTACCAGAGAAGCAATATCTACACCATTGCTCTCGGATGGCGGTACCAGGCACGATGCCTCCCGTCCCAACAGTTCTTTCGCTTCATAGCCCAGCAGTCGTGCACCGTGCTCATTGATAAAGTGAATAATCCCCTGGCGGTCCCAGCGAATAATAATACTGTTGGCGGTATCGATCAGCTCGCGGTATTTTCGTTCGCTGGCGACCAGGGTCTGCTCCATATCCTTTCGTTCGGTGATATCCAGGCAAATACCGGACATCCGCAGCGGCTGGCCGCCGGCGTCGTAGGTGGTATTGCCCAGGGCATTGATCCAGCGAATTTCACCCGAAGGCAACACCACACGATATTCGTTGGTAAGGGGGGTGTGGTTAGCGATCGCTTTTTCCAGCCGTTGCGTGGCCAACAACACATCATCGGGGTGCATCACATTTTTCCATGTATCTATATTGACATCGGTTTTTTGGGGATCCAAGCCAAAAAGGTGGAACAACTCATCAGACCATTTCAGCCTGCCTGTACCCATATCCCAGTCCCAAATGCCGGCGCCCGCGCAAACCTGCGCCAGTTTTAATCGCGCCTCGCTCTGCTGCAGAATCTGCTGTTCTTGCATACGGGTCATGGCCACCGCCACATGGTCAGCCACCGCCTTCATGAGCGATATATCCTCCTGCCGGAAGGTTTCCCGGTCGCGGGTGCCGAAAGAGAGGGTTCCGATTACTTCCCCCCCCGCATCTACCAGCGGATGGCAGGCGTAGGCCTGAATGCCGTAGGATTGAATCAGTTCCGTACGGGGATCCTGATTCCGGGAAATGTGCTCAGCTACAATGCGGCAGCCATCGCGGGCCACACAGCCGCATACCGCCACTCCGTAATCCAGCCATTCTATCTGCCGGGCCCGCTGCGGCTCAATCCCCGCACAGGCATTCAGATGCAGTCGCTTCTCCTGTTCATCAACTAGAAAATTAAAAAAGACCTGACAATGGAGATGTTCCATCACCCGTCGGCAAAGAATTTCGATTGCTTGTTGCGGGTCCGGCGACCGCAATAGTTCCCCCGCGGTCTGCGCCAGCAGTTCGTACCGCTCGGAGCTGCGCTGTACTTCCTGCTCGGCATGTTTCCGATCCGTAATATTATTAAGTGCCAAAATAACATGCCGTTTACCATCCAGTATCAGCGGATCTGCACTGATCTCCAGCCACAATCGAATTTCACTGCCTCCAATCAGCAGGTCAGTCTCCATCTCCACATCGTGAAGCGGCTGGCCGGTTTCTAAAACGGCCTCAAAGGTCCCGCGAATCTGGCAGACAGCACAATGCGCAGTATGCCCGCACCCGGCTGCATCCGTCAGCGCATGGATACAACCGACCAGTTCACCCGGCTGCTGGTTGACCCCCTCCGAAAGATTCCTTCCTACCCAGCGGGAAATGGTATGGTTCATGCGTCTGACGCAGCCCTTCTCATCGATCAAAATCATGCCGACATTGACGATATCAAAAACCGACTGCAGATTGGCTTGTTCTCGGGCCAGGGATTCTTGCGCCTCCTGCCGTTGTCTGATTTCCTCTTGCAGTTGGGTATTGGCTTGTTCCAGTTCCTTCGTCCGCTGCCGTACCAGTTCCTCCAGGTGTTGACGATAACGCTCCAGCTCAGATTCGGCATTGAAACGGTGTACGGCCTCACCGAGCAGCGGCGCAATCGTTGCCTCCATAAACTGTACTTTAAGCAGCGGCGCCATATTTTTTTGCGGGTCTGTTACCTGGATTACCCCGAATACCTCATCGCCATACACAATAGGCACCAAGGCAAAGGATTGAAATCCATGCTGCGCGCAGATGCTAGGGTACTCCTTGGCCTGCGCAACGGACAAATCCTTTACAAACGCCGGAATGTCGCTGCAGTAAAACGAACCGCCGGGGGTCAGGAACTGCTGATCCTGTCTAGTGGGCTGCGGGAGAATGATCCTCCGGCATAGGGTTTTCCGATGGTCCCGTTCGAGTGCGTTTTCCGAGTCGAGGAAATCCTTCTCGAAACCGACCCAGGACTCGAAAGGGATATTTCCCAACTCATTTTTGATACGAATTCCGACATTACGGCAGCCGCTCCACTCCCGAATGACTTCGACCGCCGAATCGAGGTATTCCTTGCGTGAGGTCTTTTGGGCGTACAATCCCAGGAGGGAATTGGTTACCCGCTGCCGGCGTTCCGCCCGGTTACGCCCCGTTACATCGCGAGCAGCCGCAAATACTCCGAGAGGATTGCCCTGATGATCTTTGTAAACGGCGGCATTGTAAAGCACCTCCGTCAGTTGTCCATCGCGGTGCCGAATGGTAAGGGGATAGTCTGTAGCCAAACCTTCCGCAAAAACCTGCTCATACCCCTCCCGGGCCTTTTGCGGCTCCGTGAAATAATCTGAAAAATCTGTTCCGATCATCTGCGCACGGCTGACGCCGGTAACCTGGATTGTTGCCTCGTTGACGTCGGTAATCTTCCCCTCGGCATTGATCGTTACCAGCGGATCCAGACTGGCTTCGATTAAACTTCGGGCATAGCGAAAGGTTGCATGCAGGGCCTTCTGCGCCTGGATCTGTTCGGTGATATCGATCCCCATCTCCAGAATCAGTTTGGA
>JAKJEP010000127.1:0-302 GCA_022705365.1 Planctomycetota bacterium
CTATACCGCAGTATTTCAGGTCATTCACGACCAGGTCCATGGCCAATGGATTACCGTAGAAACAGGGTCCTCCTTTGCATCGGAAGAGGAAGTGGAAAAATCGCTGGAGGGAATCGTGGTTCAAATCCAGATAACCGACAAACAAAAGGAAAGTGTTTTCCGGGAAAATTATGTCTCGAAGGATATTGTTCCTTTGACCAGAAATGGGGCTTATGTGCTGCATTTTCGTTTTGGTCTTTCTTTGCTGCCGGGTACCTATGAGGTTCGTTTTGAGGTGATGGAACCGGCCCAGGGATTGGCGG
>JAKJEP010000127.1:328-3813 GCA_022705365.1 Planctomycetota bacterium
ATTGATTGTGTTAGTATTTGGTGCGATTGCTGCCGTTAGCCTGTTGATTGCAACGGGATTGGGAATTCTATTTTATTGCCTGCTTAAAAAGCGGGATGTTGTTTCAACCGCAGGGTGAAATAAAATGCGCGGATCGAAGAAAAAACGGAACCATATTTTACTGGTTTTTGTTTTGCTGATGTTGCTGGGCGGGATTTTATTTTGGGCGAAAGGCGAGATGTGTTTCTGGTCAGGAGTGCAGGTGATGAAGGGTAAGAAGACGGTAGCGGAACGGCTGGAGCAGTATGGCCAGGCGGCGGGGGAACGATGGAAGCCCTATTTTACGGCGGCGGGGCTGGACTATCCGCCGAAGAAAGTCCTGCTGGTGGGAATTAAAAGTCAAAGGAAGCTGGAGGTGTGGGGGGCAGACGGAGAGGATTTCCGATTCCTTCGTGCGTATCCGATTTTGGCGGCCAGCGGCCGGCTGGGGCCGAAGCGGAGAGCCGGGGATAATCAGGTCCCGGAAGGGATCTATCAAGTTGAGTCCCTGAATCCCAACAGCCGGTTTCATCTGGCCCTGCGACTCAATTATCCCAATCCGTATGATCAGGAGATGGCGAAGCGGGACGGCCGGGAAGATCTGGGCGGGGATATCATGATTCACGGTAGCAATTGTTCCATCGGCTGCCTGGCGATGGGGGATGAGGCGGCGGAAGATTTGTTTGTACTGGCTGCTGAAACCGGGATTGAGAAGGTTTCCGTTTTATTGACACCGGTTGATTTTCGGAAAGAGAAGCTGCCGGAGCTGGATGATCCGCTGCCGGAATGGGTGGGGGAGTTATACAGCCGGATTCGGGAGGAGATGCCCTGAGCAAATGCGGCTGAGAGGGGGGACAATTCAAAACGTTGTCTATCGGGGGCAAGCCCGATAACTATTTAAATTTTATGTTGATAGCAATTTCTGGCCGATGAATAGAGTGGAAGCTGATGGTCTGGACGTCAGCAGGGCCGATGTGTTACACCCCAGGAAGGAGTACACGTGCAGCGAAAATCGGTATTGATTATAAAGCATGGATTTTCAGAGACTTGCGATCATTCAGTTTCGCCGGTGGTAAGTTATGGCGATGTATTCCGCTGTACCTGTCTGCTGGAGGACTTCAAGGGGTGGGAGGTGACCTGGATTACGGCGGCGGCGGCCCGGGACCTTTTGAATCAGAATCATCTGATTGACCATTTGATTCTGGCGGATGAACCGGGGCAGATACCGCCGGGGCAAATCCAGAACCATTACGATATGCTCATCAATCTGGAGAAGCAGAGGGACTGGTGTGAATTTGCCGCAAAGATAGCTGCTGAAGAGTGTTATGGATTTAAGAGTTGGACGGACAGCGGTAGCGATTGTTATTATCCGGCCTCGGCGGCGGCTTTGTCGGAGGGTCTGAGCCGGGATCATTACAAGCCGGTGCAGGAGACGCTCTTCCAAACCATCGGCCGGCATTGGACGGGCCAGCGTTATGTGCTGGGCTATCAGCCGCGGGTTTTCCAGATCTATGATGTGGGTTTGAACAACCATATCGGACCTAAATGGCCGACGAAATTCTGGCCTATGGAACACTGGCAGGAACTGTATGAGCGATTAAAGCCGCATTATTCGGTATCCTGGCAGCAGTCGCTGCACAGCATCCGTCACTATGCCGACTGGCTGGCGTCGTGCCGGGTGATTGTAACGTGCGACTCGCTGGGCCTGCATTTATCGCTGGTGCTGAGGAATACCAGGCTGGTGGCCTTGTTCGGGCCGACGGCGCCGGAACAGATTTATCTGTATGGCCGGGGGATCAAACTGACGCCGGACTGCCATCGAGCGTGTGTTCCCTGCTATCAGAGCCGCTGTGATTATGCGGATCCGTGCATGAATTATTTGAGCGTGGAGATGGTGGCGGATGCGGTGGAGATGCTGATCGGGACGGGGCGGCGTGCCCCAACCGTGTCGGCCCCGGAACGGATTCAGCAGGAAGAACTGGCGGCCGTGGGAGGTTAACCATCCAAGGGAAAATGCCGATACCGAATGACCGATCTTCGCTGCCGGAGATTGTCCTCCGCCAGGAGTGTAACTATATAGCGGTGTTTCTGACGATGGCCTGTCCGTACCGGTGCAGCTATTGCATTAACGAGCATGAGTCGCCGCGTAAGAAAGAGGACATCCTGCCCGGTTCGGAGTGGGTGCGGGGCCTGAGCCGGCTGACGAATCTGGAGCGGCAGGAGGGGGCGGTGCCGGTGACGCTGCAAGGGGGGGAGCCGAGCGTGCATCCGGACTTTTATGAGATTATCAACGGGCTGCCGGAGCGGATTCCGATCGACCTGCTGACGAACCTGAGTTTCGATGTGGAGCGGTTTATCGCGCGGGTGGATCCGGCCCGTTTGAAGCGGCAAGCTCCGTATGCCTCAATCCGGGTGAGTTATCATCCCGGGCAGGTTGCCTTTGAGGAACTGCTGGTCAAGACACACCGGCTGATGGAGGCGGGTTTTTCGATCGGGATTTATGGTGTGCTGCACCCGGATCAGCAAGAGCATATTCTGGCGATGCAGCAGCGGGCGGTCCGGGAGGGGGTGGATTTTCGCACGAAGGAATTTCTCGGTTTTGCCCGGGGGCGGCTGTACGGGCAATATAAGTACGAGGACGCCTGCACCCTGAGTCATACCCGGCAGGTGCGCTGCCGCACGAGCGAGCTTTTGATCGGGGCCGGCGGGAACGTGTATCGCTGCCATCATGATCTTTATGAACAGGGGGAGCCGATCGGGCATATACTGGATCCGGGATTCGAGATGATGAACGAGCCGCGGCCCTGCCGATGGTACGGGCACTGCAATCCCTGCGATATCAAAGTCAAGACCAACCGTTTGCAGCAATTCGGTTATACGGCGGTGGATATTGAATTTCCTGCGACTGCGGGCGGGCGGCGCAAATCCCGCCGGGCGGTTGCGGCTGCCACCGGCTGAACCATTTTTTGCCTGCCTTCCTCGGAGTTTTCGGTTCATGGATGAACAAGTCCCATCAGAAAAAAAGCTTTTTCGGCAGCCCGGTGACTGGCCCGGTGAGAAGCTGCTGGCAGCGAATCTGCAGGCGCTGCGGGAATCGGACCCGGCAGCGGCCGATGCGATTGAGGCCGTGAGCGTGCCGGATACGGTCGAACCGGCTGTGGCGCGGGACGGCTGCCCCAGTTTCCGTTTTGGGCAGAGCGACGGGCGGCGGGGCTGGCTGGGGCATACATCCGTCCCTGGTATAGCCGCCCGGGCCAATCTGGCGCGGCTGACATTCGACAACGGTCATCTGGCGATGAACGGCATCGGCTGCGGCATGGATGCCCGGCTGATTCTGGAAGTCCTCGGTCCGCATCAGGCGCTGTTTGTGGTGGAACCGGAACCGCTGCACCTGAATCTGGCTTTGCGGCTGCACGATTTTACGGAGGCGCTGCGGCTCGGGAGGCTGGTGCTTCTGGCCGGTCCCG
>JAKJEP010000127.1:3896-4134 GCA_022705365.1 Planctomycetota bacterium
GGGGGAGAACCGGGCCTTTGCTAAAGAAGTGACGGCGGCGGTGGATGCCTGCACGGAGCTGGTTTTGGCGGAAATCCGGGGTTTGCGGGAAGAAATCCGGCAGCGGGATGCGCGAACTTCCCGGCAGGAGATCCTGGCGCCGCTGTCGTTATCCCGGGTGCGGGAGCTGCATGTGGCGAACTGCCCCCACGGCTGTTCGCCGGAAGAGGCCGCCGCCAGCCGGGACCTGCTGGCGGGG